>DASZEO010000422.1:0-2383 GCA_035940755.1 Allosphingosinicella sp.
GGATGATGGACAAGCCCGAGGCGCTGCCGGTCTCCGCGTGGCAATTCTACTTCAGCGTCGACGGGATCGACGACGCGGCCGGGCGAGTGCAGGCCAGTGGCGGCGAGGTGCTGCGCGAGCCGCACCAGGTGCCGGACGGCAGCTGGATCATCCACGGCCGCGACCCGCAAGGCGCCGCCTTCGCGCTCAACTCCGCCCGACGCTGATGCAAACCGACGAGACTAAGTGAGGATCGACATGAACAAGATCAGACCCTGCCTCTGGTTCGACGGAGATGCCGAGGAAGCGGCGAATTTCTACGTAGGCCTGGTGCCCGACAGCCGGATCGACAGCGTCAGCCGCTCGCCGACCGACTATCCGGCCGGCAAGGCGGGCGACGTGCTCACCGTCGAGTTCAGGCTCGCCGGCCAGGACTTCCTCGGCCTCAACGGCGGCCCGGGGAATCCGTTTACCGATGCGGTCTCGTTCCAGATCCACACCGAGGACCAGGCGGAGACGGACCGTCTGTGGGACGCCATCGCCGGCGCCGGCGGTCAGCCGGTGGCGTGCAGCTGGATCAAGGACCGCTGGGGCCTGTCGTGGCAGATCGTGCCGAAGCGGCTCACGCAGCTCATGCAGGATCCGGATCCGGCTCGCGCCAAGCGGGTGATGGAGGCGATGATGACGATGGTGAAGATCGACGTCGCCGAGATCGAGCGCGCCGCGGCGGGCGGCTAGAGCCGGCGGCGGGCTCCTCCCGGCCGTCCCAGGCGCGATCCCTCGGGCCAGGCGAACAGGCGCGGAATCGCCACGCCTATGCCGATGAAGAGGAGCCCCATCAGCGGGAACAGCAGCATCCACCAAGGCGGCCCGTCGACGATCAGGGCAGCGTCGGCCGGATCGTCGGGATTGTAGCGGACGGCCACCGGCCCGCCACGCGGACGCGCCGCCACGAACGCCTCGGCCCAGCTGGAATCGCCGTAGGATTGCTCCGCGCCGAGATAGACGCGCGCGCTTCGATATTCGCGGCCGCCGACGCTATAGGCATATTCGACCGCCGGCAGGTAGGTGTAGGACCGCCTGGACCGGCCGCCGCTGCTGCTGCTTTCGCTGGACCGGCTCTCCACCCGCGACGAGAGGACCGTCCCCTGCGCCTGCGGCCAGTCGGCGGCGTCGGCCGAGCGCTGACGATCGTGCCAGTACCAGGCGCCGGTGCCGACGGTGATGAGCAGGCCCACGCCGATGAAAATGAGCCCCATCCACTTCAGCATTTCCTCGCCCTCCCCAGCGCTTCCGGCAGCCGCCCGCCGTTCTCGACATTGCCGAAGGCGTCGCCTACCGCTCCTGCCGCCCCCCGACTGGAAGGATGACATCGAAAATGGTGAAGGCAAGCCACGTTCTCGACCGCCTGCTCGTGCTCGAAATGGTGCGGGTGACCGAAGCGGCGGCGGTGGCGGCGTCCAAGCTGGTTGGGCGCGGCGACGAGAAAGCAGCGGATCAGGCCGCGGTCGAGGCGATGCGCAATGCGCTCAATGAGCTTGAGTTCGACGGCACCGTCGTGATCGGGGAGGGCGAGCGCGACGAGGCCCCGATGCTCTTCATCGGCGAGAAGGTCGGCGCCGCCCAGGGCACTGGGCCGAAGATCGACATCGCGCTCGATCCCCTCGAAGGCACCACCATCACGGCCAAGGCCGGCGCCAACGCGCTCGCCGTCCTGGCGATCGGCGAGGAGGGGTGCCTGCTGAACGCGCCGGACGTCTATATGGAGAAGCTGGCGATCGGCCCCGGCTATCCCGAAGGCGTGATCGACCTCGCCCGAAGCCCCTCCGACAACATCCGCGCCATCGCCGAGGCCAAGGGCGTCGAGCCTTCAGAGATCATGGTCTGCCTGCTCGACCGGCCGCGCCACGCCGCGCTCATCGCTGAGCTGCGCGCGCTCGGCTGCGGCATCGCGCTGATCCCCGACGGCGACGTCGCGGGCGTCATCGCCGTCACCGATCCCGACACGACGATCGACGTCTATATGGGCCAGGGCGGCGCGCCGGAGGGCGTGCTTGCCGCCGCCGCCCTGCGCTGCGTCGGCGGACAGTTCCAGGGGCGGCTCGTCTTCCGCAACGATGCCGAACGCGCCCGCGCCGCCAAATGGGGCGTCACCGAGCTTGACCGCATCTACCATCTCGAGGAGCTGGCCCGCGGCGACGTCATCTTCGCCGCCACCGGAGTGACCGACGGGACGCTGCTCGAGGGCGTCAAGCGCCGCAGGAACGGCTACACCACCGAAAGCGTCGTCATGCGCGCCTCGACCGGCACCGTGCGCTGGGTCCGCGGCGAGCACCAGCGCCCGCCGGGCACGCACCGCGATTAGGGGGCTGCCTCGGCTTACTGGCCGTTCGAAGTGGGAGCG
>DASZEO010000423.1:0-1651 GCA_035940755.1 Allosphingosinicella sp.
CGAGCCGCGCGGCTTCGATGATATTGCGAATGGTCTTGGTCATGACGTCCTCCTCAAACGACGGTGGTGCGGAAGCTGAGCGCGGTGACCGCGAAGGCGAGGACGATCACCAGCAGCTGGTGGCTGCTGCCGTCCCACCCGCCGAAGCGGCCCACGAAGGCACGCAGGCCATCGAGCGCGCGGTCCACCGCCTCGCCGAAAGCCTGATGATGTTCGACCCAGATGCGGCCATCGATTTCGTCACGCATCGTCCGATCCTTTCCGAAGCGGGTTGATCCTGCTGCTCCTAAATGGCGCTTCGCCCGCTCCGGCGCCAACGAAAGTCTCGACAGCTGCCATAAGCTCGGCTTATGGAGAGCAGATGCGCCGCCTGCCTCCGCTCAGCGCCGTCCGCGTCTTCGAGTCCGCCGCCCGGCACCAGAACTTCACCGCCGCCGCGGCCGAACTGGGGATGACCCAGGCCGCCGTCAGCTATCAAATACGCTTGTTGGAAGAACGACTTGGCCTGCCCCTGTTCTCGCGCACTAAGGGGCGCGTGGCCCTTACCGAGGCCGGCCGGCGAATCGCGCCGCTCCTCACGTCCGCCTTCGACACGCTCGAGGACGCTTTCTCGGGGCTAGTTGCCGACGACCAGGGCCTGCTGTCGGTCAGCACCGCCCAGACCTTTGCCGCCACCTGGCTCGCGCCGCGGCTCGGCGCGTTCCAGGTCAGGCATGCCGACTTGGCGGTTCGCCTCAGCACCGATAACCGCCTCGTCGATTTCTCGACCGGCGAATTCCACGCCGCGATCCGGATCGGGCGCGGCGGCTGGCCGGGCCTCAAATGCCATTTCCTGCTGCGCTCGCACGTCACGCCGATCTGCAGCGCCGAGTTCCAGGCGAGGCACCGCCTCGAACGGCCCGAGCAGCTGCTCGACGTGCCGTGGCTGAGCCCGAGCGATTCCTGGTGGTGGGAGTGGCTGCGCGAGGCGGGCGTAGAGGCCGAAATGGTGGAGTCGCTTCCGGGGCTCGTGCTCGACAATCAGGTGATGGAGGCCAACGCCGCTTTTTCGGGCGCGGGCATTGGCATGATGACGCCGATGTTCTGGCGCCGCGAGCTCGCCGCCGGGCGGCTGGTCCAGCCCTTCGCGCACCTGCATTTTCCGGGCACCAGCCACTGGCTCGTCTATCCCGAAGGGCGCCGGTCCCAGCCGAAGATCGCCGCCTTCCGCGAATGGCTGCTGGCCGAGCTTCGCGAGGCGGCGAAGAGCGAGCCGCCCGAGGTGTTCGCCGAGCCGTCCTTCAGCTGACCTGCGGCGCTTCTGCCGTTTCCGCGCCGATGGTCGCCTCGCGGCCCCTCAGCGCCGGCCCGATGCGGCGGCGGATCAGGCGGATCAGCCACCACACGAGCAGCGCCAGCAATACCCACGGCAGCAGAGTGACGAGGACGATGAACAGCACGGACACGCCGTCGAGGAAGTTGTCGACCGCCTGGTCGAGCGTCCGGCGGAACGAAGGTCGCGAGCGGAAGCCGGGGGCGACGTCCCCCGAGCCGTAGTCGAAAGTCATCGGCGTGGTGGCGAGCGATTCCTGCTGCTCGTCGCGGCTGGCGCGGGCGGCACGGATCGACTGGCGCAGCTGCTGAGCGTCATATTCGAGCTGCGACTTCTGCC
>DASZEO010000424.1:0-5018 GCA_035940755.1 Allosphingosinicella sp.
CAACATCGGCGCCGGCTGGATGCAAAACCCCGCCAATCCCTTCGCTTATTCACAGATGGGTCCGATCGTCGCCTCCGCGCTCGACGTCTTCGCCCATGCCTCGGCGCCTCGCGGAAAGCCCGATTTCGGGCTCCACGAGACCCTCGTCGGCGGCAGGAAGGTGCGGGTCACCGAGGAGATCGTGCTGAGGAAGCCGTTCGGGCAGTTGAAGCGGTTCCGGCGCCGCGGCGTTTCCGGCTCGCCGCGGCTGCTGATCGTCGCGCCGATGTCCGGCCATTATGCGACCCTGCTTCGCGGCACCGTGGAGCGGATGCTTCCCGGCCACGACGTCTACATCACCGACTGGCGAGACGCGAAGATGGTGCCGCTCGACCAGGGCCGCTTCGACCTCGACGACTATGTGGACTATTTGGTCGAGTTCCTGGAGCATATCGGCCCCGGCGCCCACATCCTCGCGGTGTGCCAGCCGTCGGTGCCGGCCTACGCCGCCGCCTGCGTGATGAGCGCCGCCAAGCATCCCTGCCGGCCGAAAACGCTGACGATGATGGGCGGGCCGATCGACCCGCGCCAGGCGCCGACCGCGGTCAACACCGTCGCCACCCAGCGGCCGCTGGCGTGGTTCGAGCACAACGTCATCGCCACCGTGCCCTATCTCTACCCGGGCGGCGGGCGGAAGGTGTATCCCGGCTTCCTTCAGCTCGCCGGCTTCATGGCGATGAACCTTGGCGACCATCTCACCAGCCACTGGGAGATGTTCAAGCACCTCGTCCAGGGCGACGGCGACGGCGCCGAGGCCACCAAGGATTTCTACGACGAATATCGCTCCGTCTGCGACATGACGGCGGAATTCTACCTGCAGACGGTCGACGTGGTGTTTCAGCGGCACCTACTGCCCAAGGGCCAACTCACCCATCGCGGCCGCCGCGTCGACCCGGCGGCCCTGAAGGACGTGGCGCTGCTCGCGATCGAAGGCGAGCGCGACGACATCAGCGGCGTCGGCCAGACCCGGGCGGCCCTGGACATCTCACACGCGCTCCCCCCGACCATGAAGCGGTACCACCTCGCGCGAGGCGCCGGGCATTACGGCATCTTCAACGGCAGCAAGTGGCGCGAGCGGATCGCACCTGTCGTCGAGGAATGGATCGCCCGCCACGATTGACGGCACAACCGGCGCGCACCTCCCGCCGCCGACATAATTGAAACGATTTTTCCAGCCGGCCGACATTGGCCTGCAACTGCGCGTGGCGAGAAGGCCGGCGCAGGAGGATGGATCATGGAATTGCGCCACCCCGTCACCGCCATGCTGGGCGTCGTCGTGACGACGCTCCTGCTGCTGATACTTCAATTGTGGTCGGCCGCGCCCCTGTCGGCCTGATCGTATCGACGGAGATTCAAGGATGAAGACCCTTTTCCTTGCCGCGGCCGCGCTGGCCTTGTCGGCCTCGGCGCCGGCGCCGGGCGCGGGCGAGCCCGACCTCGCCGCCATCCGCACGGCCGCCGAGCGCTTCCAGGACGTCAACGTCGCGATCGCCGAAGGCTATATGCCGCCGCCCGGCTCCCCTTGCGAGACGGCCGAAGGTATGGGCCATGGCGCCGGTGAGGGCAGCATGGGCATCCATTATTTCCGTCCCGACCTGCTCGGGATCACCGCGCCGCCCAATCCGCGGGTCACCGGCAACGGCACCCACACCGATTTCCTCAACCCGGCGATCCTGATCTACGAGCCGCAGGCCGACGGGTCGCTGCAGCTGGTGGCGGTCGAGAACCTCGTCTTCGAGGACGCCTGGCGCGCCGCCGGCCATGACGGCCCGCCGACCTTCCACGGCCGCCCCTACGAGCACATGGTCGACGATCCGGCGACGCCTATGGACGAGGCGCACATGTTTGCGCCCCATTTCGACCGCCACGTCTGGGTGTTCCGCGACAATCCCAGCGGCGTGTTCGCGCCGTTCAACCCGAACGTGCACTGCCCGAGCGGAATGGCTTCGGCCGGCCATCACGGCCACTGATCCGCGAGGAGGAGGCGGGGCCCAGCCCCCGGTCCCGCCTCTGCTCGCCCTGCTCTCCTAATCAGCCATGGCCGGGGCGCCGCCCGCCGCCGCACGCCCCTTGCGCAACAGCAGGAGCAGCGGGATCGTGCACAGGGCGATGATCATCATGAGGTGGAAATCGTCAATATAGGCGATCATCAGCGCCTGCCGGTTGATCTCCGCGTCCAGCATCGCCACCGCGGCCTCGGCGATCGGCCGGCCGGCTTCGACCAGCTGCGGATCGACCGGCGGCACCGAATAAGGCGTGATGTGGGCGGCGAGGTCGGCGTGGCTGACCTGAAGGTTGCGCGCGAGCAGCACCGTCATGATCGAGATGCCCAGCGAGCCGCCGACGCTGCGCGACAGGTTGAACAAGGCGGCGGCGGTGGTCCGGTAGCGCGCCTCGAGCGTTCCGAAGGCGACGGTGTTCAACGGCACGAAGATCAGCCCAAGCGCGAGTCCCTGGATCAGCCCGCTGACGACGATCGGCCGCCGGTCCATGCCGAGCGCGAAGCCCGACATCTGGTGGAGCGACAGCGCCATCAGGCAAAGGCCGATGAAGACCAGCAGCCGCGCGTCGAAGCGGCCGACCAGCCGGCCGACGACGATCATCGAGATCAAGGTGCCGATGCCCCTCGGCGCGGTGAGGAAGCCCGACTGAAGCACCGAATAGCCGAACAGGCCCTGGAGCAGCGGCGGCAGCAGGGCGAGGCCGGCGAACAGCATCACGCCGGTGACGGCCATGAACAGCACGCCGGTGCTGAAGTTGCGGTCCGCGAACATGCGCCGCTCGAACAGCGGCTCGCGCGCCGTCAGCATGTGCACGCCGAACATCCAGGTGCCGGCGATGGCGAGGCCGCATTCGATCCTGATCTCCCAGCTTGTGAACCAGTCGAGCTGCTCGCCGCGATCGAGCATCAGCTGGAACGAGGCCAGCGCCAGGCCGAGCAAGGCGAAACCGAACAGGTCGAACCGCCGCGCCACCTTTGGAATGGTCGGCATGCAGCGGAACATCAGCAGGGCCGCCAGCGCGCCGACCGGCAGGTTGATGAGGAACACCCAGCGCCAGTCGTAGCTGTCGGTCAGCCAGCCGCCTAGCACCGGCCCCAGGATAGGGCCGATCATCACGCCCGCGCCGAATAGCGCCATCGCCCGCCCGTGCTTCTCGCGCGGGTTGATGTCGAACAGCGTCGACTGCGCGAGCGGGACGATGAACGCGCCCGCAACGCCCTGGATCGCCCGGAAGATCACCATTTCAGTGAGGCTCTGCGCGATCGCGCACAGCAACGAAGCCGCAGTAAAGGCGACTACCGACCACAGGAACAAGGGCTTGCGCCCGACCCGGTCGGCGAGCCAGCCGGTGATCGGAATGGCGATGGCGGAAGCGACGATGTAGGAGGTCAGCACCCAGTTGATCGTCTCGCGCGTCGCCCCCAGGCTCGCCTGCATGTGCGGCAGCGCGACGTTGGCGATGGTGGTGTCTAGGACCTGCATCAGCATGCCCAGGATCACGCCGATCGTGACCAAAGCGTGCTGGAGCGGCGGGAGCGCGTGGTGGTGCGCGCCGGTCGGCGGCGACGCCATCGGCTAAGGCCGCGCGGCGAGCCGCTGCGGCGGCCGGTCGCGGGTGTCCACCGTCACTTCGGCCGACAGGCCGGCGATCATCGGCCGCCCGGGATCGCCATCGATCGCGATGCGCACCGGCACGCGCTGGGTCACCTTGACCCAGTTGCCGCTCGCATTCTGGGCCGGGATGATCGAGAATTGCGAACCGGTGCCGGCGCCGATGCTGGCGACATGGCCGCGAATCCGTAGGCCCGGATAGGCGTCGAGCTCGACCTCGGCGGGCTGGCCGACGAACATGTTGGCGAGGTCCGTTTCCTTGTAGTTCGCCTCCACATAGGTGGTGCTCCGCCGGACCAGCGTCACCGCCGGCACGCCGGTGACGACCGGGGCACCGACCTGGAGGCGATCGGTCTGGCTGACATAGCCGTCGGACGGTGCCCTGACCTCGGTGCGCTGAAGGTTGAGCAAAGCCTGCTCGCGCGCCACCCGGGCCGCCTGCACCGCCGGCTGGTCCGTCGCGGTGCCGCCGCGAAGCGCCGACTGCGCCGTCGTCGACTCCGCGCGCGCATTCGCCAGCCGCTCGCGCGCCTCCTGAACGTCGTGAAGCGCCTCGTCATACTGGGCGCGCGTGGTGAAGCCGCGACGAAGCAGCGCCGCGTAGCGCTCGAAGTTGCGCTGGGCGAATTCGAGGTTCGCCTCGGCGCCCTGGATGTCGGCGACCGTCCCGGCCGAGCGGGCGCTGAGCTGGTTGACCTGCACCTCGGCGCTCGCGATCTGCGCCTCGGCCTGCGCCAGCGCGATCCGGAACGGGCGCGGGTCGATGCGGAACAGGATGTCGCCGCGCCGGACGAACTGGTTCTCGCGCACCAGCACCTCGGTGACGACGCCGTTCACCTCGGGTGCCACCGGCACCATGTCCTGCTGGACATAGGCGTTGTCGGTGGACACGTACCGCCCGGAAGTCAGCCACATATAGGCGCCTGCGAGGACGAGCAGGAGCGGCACGGACAGCATCAGCAGCAGCCGCCAGCGCCGCGGCCTGCGCGCCGGCTCGGCCGCGGCCTCTTCGGTCAGCACCGCATCGGCGGTCACTTTGGGATCGGCTTCGCTCATGAGGCCTTCTCGAGCCTGCCGTCGGGCCGTTCCAGGTTCGCCCGCACCAGCGCCAGCACCCGGCGCGCCGCGGCGAGCTCCTCTTCGGAGGCTCCGGCCAGCATGTCGCGGTGGAAAGCGTCGGCGAGCGATTGCAGTTCCGCGATCACCGGCTTCGACTTCGGCGTGAGGTGGATCCGCCAAGCGCGGCGGTCGGCCTCGTCCGCCCGGCGCTCGACCAGTCCAGCTTCGGCGAGGCGGTCAACCATCCGGCACAGGGTGATCGGCTCGACATCGAGGGCGTCGGCCAAATCCACCTGGCGCTGCCCG
>DASZEO010000425.1:0-8311 GCA_035940755.1 Allosphingosinicella sp.
TGCCGCTCCCCTCGGTTCCGGAGCGGCTCGAGATCGGCAAGGGGCGGGTCGTCCGCCACGGCAAGAAGGTCGCGATCCTGTCGCTCGGCACCCGGCTGGCCGAGGCGCTGAAAGCGGCCGACACGCTTGACGGCATGGGCCTGTCGGCCACCGTCGCGGACCTGCGCTTCGCCAAGCCGCTCGATTCCGAGCTGATCCGGCGGCTGGCGACGACCCACGAGGTCGTCGTGACCATCGAGGAGGCGGCGGTCGGCGGCCTTGGCGCGCACGTGCTGACCCTGGCCAGCGACGAGGGGCTGATCGACGCCGGCCTGAAACTCAGGACGATGCGGCTTCCCGACCGGTTCCAGGACCAGGACAAGCCCGAGAAGCAATATGCCGAAGCAGGCCTCGACGCCGACGGCATCGTCGCGACGGTGCTCAAGGCGCTCCGGCACAACAGCGCCGCCGTCGTCGAAGGCGCGCGGGCTTGAGCCGGTGCGCCGCGGGGGCGTTGCTGGCGCTGCTCATCGCCGGCTGCGGAGCGGGCGCCGACGGCAATGCAGGCCAGGCTTCGGCGAACGGGGCGGAGACCGCCGAGGCGAAGCAGGAGCGGCCGATCCCCTGCGGCGTGCAGGCGCACGGCATGGGGGCGGTGGAGCGAAGCTTGCGTGAGCAGCCCGAGCGGGCGCCCTGCGACGACAGCGTCAATCCGCAGACGATGCCGCTTGACGCTCTGATCCGGATCATCCCGTCCCAGCATCCCTCCTCTTATTATGTGCTGGCCGCGCGGCTGTTCGAAGCCAATCGCAAGGACGAAGCGGTGTTCTGGTTCTATGCCGGCCAGCTGCGCTACCGCATCCGCCTCGCCTGCCATCCCGATCTCGCTCCGGACACCGAGCCCGCCTTGTTCGCGTCGCTTCAGGAGACGGTGGGGCGGCAGATCAACGAATATGCCGGCGGCGACCCGGATGCGTGGGTGGCGGCGATGCAGCGGGCGCTGGAATGGGACGAGCGCACGCCCAACGGCTTCGAGCCGAAGCAGCCATGCGCGGCCGCGATCGCCGACCAGCGCGGCGGCATGGGCAGCCTGATCGAGCAGGTGCGCTCCAGCAAGGACCAGATCCGCGCCGAGCGCGCATCGCGAGGCCTGCCGAACCGCTGATCGTTCAGCTTGCGGCGAGATACTCCGCCACCAGAGCCGAGACCTCGCGCATAGGTTCCGGCGCCAGGCGCCCGATCCGACTTGCCGAAGCGGCCTCGAGCGTGGCGAGCTTCACGGTCCGGACGAACGAGGGCACTGGCAGACCCGCCGCCCGATGGTCGTCGATCAGGACATCGCCGGGCCAGCGCTCGCGCTCGGCATTGGTGATCATCGCCGCCCAGACGAGCAGGCCCTCGGGCCCGATCGGCTCGCGCGTCAGCACCAGCGCCGGGCGGACCCGGCGAACGTTGCGCTCGACGTGAGGGAAGGGGACCCTCACCACGTCGCCCGCCTCAAATCGAGTCATAGACGGAATCGAGCTCGTCCGACCATTCGGTGAAAGTGGCGAACGGCCGCTCGAAAGGGTCGCCGAGGCGGCGGATCACGGCCCGGTCGCCGTCGATCTCGTAAGCGATTTCGTCGCCGGGATGGATGCCCAGCGCCTTGCGCACCGCGCGCGGTATCGTCGTCTGCGCCTTGGCGGTGATGCGGCCGACGATCATGGGCTGGATGTAAGGAATTTCCTTCCTTATGACAAGCAAATGGCAAAGCCGCGCGCCGATCAGCTGCTCGTGGAGCGCGGCCTTGCGGAAAGCCGGGCCAGGGCTCAGGCGCTGATCCTCGCCGGGCTCGTCTTTTCGGGCGAGCGCAAGATCGAGAAAGCGGGGCAGGCGCTCCCGAGCGATGCGCCGCTGGAGGTGCGGGGGAAGGACCATCCCTGGGTGTCGCGCGGCGGCGTCAAGCTCGCCCATGCGCTCGACCATTTCGGCTGGGACGTGGCGGGGGCGGTGGCGCTTGACGTCGGCTCCTCGACCGGGGGCTTTACCGACGTGCTTCTGCAGCGCGGCGCAGCGAAGGTGTTCGCCGTCGACGTCGGCACCAACCAGCTCGCCTGGAAGCTCAGGCAGGACCCGCGGGTAATCGTCCACGAGCAGACCAACGCCCGCTATCTCACGGCCGACATCGTGACCGAGGCGGTCGACCTCATCGTCTGCGACGCCAGCTTCATCTCGCTTGGCAAGGTGCTGGACAAGGCGCTCGGTTTCGCCCGCCCCGGCGGACGGCTGGTCGCGCTGGTCAAGCCGCAGTTCGAGGCGGAGCGGCACGAGATCGGCAAGGGCGGCGTGGTGCGCGATGCTGCCGTCCATGAACGGGTCTGCGCCGCCGCGGCGGCCTGGCTCGAAAGCCGCCGCTGGGCCGTGGCCGGGGTGGAGCCGAGCCCGATCACCGGCCCGGAAGGCAATGTCGAGTTCCTGATCGCCGCCACGCGCACTTGATATGACCCGACGCGCGGCCTAGCTGCCGCCCCATGCTCAAATCCAAAGGCTTGTTTTTCCTCGCCTTGGCGATGCTCGCGGCGTGCGGCGGCAGCGAGGGCAAGCAGGGGCAGCGCCCGCCGCCGCTGGTGAAGGCGGAGCCGGCGGCGACGATGCGCTTCGCCGATCGGATCGAGGCGGTCGGCACCGCGCGCGCCAACGAGCAGGTGACGATGTCGGCGCCGGTGACGGAGCGGATCGTCCGGCTGAACTTCGATGACGGCAGCTTCGTCCGCGCCGGCCAGGTCATCGCCGTCCTTCAGCAGGGCCAGCAGGGCGCCGAGCTTCGCGAAATTCAGGCCCGCCAGCGCCAGGCGGAGCAGCAGCTTCGGCGGATCGAGACGCTGAAGGCGCGCGGCTTCGTCTCGCGCGCCGATTACGACGCCCAGGTCGCCGCCGCCGCCGCCGCGCGCGCCCAGGCGCAGGGCGTCGAGGCGCAGATCGGCGAGCGGGTGATCCGGGCGCCCTTCTCCGGCTGGGTCAGCCTTCGCAACATCTCGGTCGGTGCGGTCGCCGGCCAGGGCACCGACATCGCCACGATCAGCGACGTCTCGACGATCAAGCTCGATTTCACCGTGCCGGAGACGCTGCTTCGAGCGATCCGCCCCGGCCTGCCGATCGAGGCGCGCTCAGCCGCCTATCCCGACCAGCCGTTCAACGGCACCATCCACACCATCGACCCCGTCGTCGATCCGAACACCCGCGCGATCATGGTGCGCGCGCGGCTGCCGAACCCGCAGCGGCTGCTTCGCCCCGGCATGCTGCTGACCGTGGTCATCGAGAACATGCCGCGCCTGGCGCTGTCGGTGCCGGAGCTGGCGGTGATCGGGGAGGGCGAAAGCCGGTTCGTCTATGTCGTCGACCCGGCTGGAAAGGCGCGGCGCACGCCGGTCCGCACGGGCCAGCGCGCGGCGGGCCGGATCGAGATACTCGAAGGGCTGCGGCCCGGGCAGCGGGTCGTCACCGAAGGCATCGTCAAGGTCGCGGACGGGATGCAGGTGCGCGTCGCCGGCGCGCGCAACGCCCAGCCGCAGCGCGCTCGGCAGGGCGGCTGAGCCCATGAAGCTTTCCGACCTCTCGGTCCGCCGCCCGGTCTTCGCCGCCGTCGTCGCGATGCTGGTGGCGGTAGTCGGCGTGGTCGGCTTCTTCAGCCTGTCGGTGCGCGAATATCCCGACGTCGACCCGCCGATCGTGTCGGTGCAGACCAGCTATATCGGCGCCGCCGCCAACGTCGTCGAGACCCGCATCACCCAGGTGCTCGAGGAGCAGCTGGCGGGCCTGGAAGGGCTCCAGACCATCACCTCGCGCTCGCGCGACGGCCAGTCGGAGATCACCATCGAGTTCGCGCCTGGCCGCAACATCGACTCCGCGGCCAACGACGTTCGCGACCGAGTCGGCGCCGCCTCGGCGAGCCTGCCGCAGGAGATCGATGCGCCGGTTGTGCGCAAGGTCGACGCCGACGCCTCGCCGATCATGTTCCTGGTCGTCTCGAAGCCCGGCTGGACTCCGCTCCAGCTGACCGACTGGGCGGACCGCAACCTCGTCGACCGCTTCTCCTCGATCGACGGCGTCGCTCGAGTCTTCATCGGCGGCGAGGCGCGCCCGGCGATGCGGGTGTGGATGAGGCCCGAGCGGCTCGCCGCCTTCGGCCTCACGCCCGGCGACATCGAAAACGCGCTGCGCACCCAGAATGTCGAGCTTCCCGCCGGCCGGCTCGAATCGGCGCAGCAGAACGTCACCCTGCGCGTCGATCGCCCGTTCCAGACGGCGGCGCAATTCGCTCAGCTGGTGATCGGGCGCGGCAGCGACGGTTATCTCGTGCGCCTGGGCGACGTCGCGCGGGTCGAGCAGGGGCCGGAAAATCCGTACAGCGCCTTCCGCCTCAACGGCAATCCCGCGATCGGCCTCGCCATCATCCGCCAGTCCGGCGCCAACACGCTCGCCGTCGCTGAAGCCGCCAAGGACATGGTCGAGCAGGTCCGCCCCTCCCTTCCCGAGGGGATGGAGATCACCGTCGGCTCGGACGAATCCCAGTTCATCGACCGCGCGATCGAGAAAGTGTGGGGCACGCTCGCGGAAGCCGCGGTGCTCGTCGTGCTGGTCATCTACCTGTTCCTGGGGAGCTGGCGCGCCACTTTGATCCCAGCCGTGACGGTCCCGCTCTGCCTCACCGCCAGCTTCGCCGTCCTGTGGGCGTTCGGCTTCTCGATCAACCTGCTGACCTTGCTCGCGCTGGTCCTGTCGATCGGCATCGTGGTCGACGACGCCATCGTCGTGCTCGAGAACGTCTATCACCGCATCGAGGAGGGCGAGCCGCCGCTCGCCGCCGCCTATAAAGGCGCGCGTCAGGTCGGCTTCGCGGTGCTGTCGACGACGATGGTCGTGTGCGCCGTGTTCGTGCCGATCATGTTCATCGCGGGCCAGACCGGCCTGCTGTTCCGCGAGCTCGCCGCGGCGATGATCGGCGCGGTCGCCTTTTCGGGCTTCTTCGCGCTCAGCCTCGCGCCGATGCTGTGCTCGAAGCTGCTTCGGCACGAGGAGCGTAAGGGCCTCACCGCCCGCGTCGACCGCGCCTTCCGGCGGGTGGAGGAAACCTACGCCCGCTGGCTCGACCGGGTGCTTCGCAAGCCGCTCGTGCCGGTGACGGTGGTGGCCGTCTTCCTGGGCGCGGCGACGGCCCTGTTCTTCACGCTCCAGTCCGAGCTCGTGCCGGCCGAGGATACGGGCATCGTCAACGCGAACGTCTCGGCGCCGGAAGGCACCGGCTTCGCCGAGATGGACCGCTACATGTCCGAGGTCCAGGCGCGGCTGCTGCCGATGGTCGGCGAGGGCGCCGTGCGCTCGCTTATCGTCCGCACCCCCGGCGGCTTCGGCCCGAGCGACGACTTCAACAATGGCGGCCTCGCCATCTTCATGAAGCCGTGGGAGGAGCGCGAGGAGACCACCGCCGACCTGGTCGACCAGGTCAACCGGGCGCTGGCGCAGGTGCCGGCGGTGCGCGGCAACGCCCAGGTGCGAAGCTCGCTGACCCGCGGCCGAAGCCAGCCGGTCGGCTTCGTCATCGCCGGCGCGACTTATGCCGACCTCGCCCGCGCCCGCGACCGGATCATGGCCGCCGCGGCCGACAATCCCGGCCTGATCAACCTCGACAGCGACTATAAGGAAACCAAGCCGCAGCTCAGGATCGAGGTCGACACCGCCCGCGCCGGCGACCTCGGAGTGTCGGTCTCGGACGTCAGCAACGCGCTGCAAACCCTGCTCGGCTCGCGGCGGGTCTCCACCTACGTCGACCGAGGCGAGGAATATCGCGTCGTCGTCCAGGCCGAGGAGAGCGCTCGCGCGACCGAGGCGGCGCTGGCGCAGATCTACGTGCGCACCCGCACCGGCACGCTGGCGCCGCTGTCGAACCTCGTGCGGGTTCATGAAGCCGCCGGCGCCCGCGACCTCGGGCGCTACAACAAGCTTCGCGCGATCACCCTCACCGCCGGCCTCGCCCCCGGCTACTCGCTCGGCGAGGCGCTCGATTTCCTCGAAGCCGCCGCCGCCGCCCAGCCGGAGGTGGTCGCCGTCGGCTATCGCGGCGAGAGCCAGTCGTTCCGGGAAGCGGGGGGCTCCATCTACTTCGTCTTCCTGCTGACGATCCTGGTCGTCTACCTGCTGCTCGCGGCCCAGTTCGAAAGCTTCGTCCATCCCGGCGTCATCATCACGACCGTGCCGCTGGCGGTGGCGGGCGGCATCGTCGGCCTTGCGGCGATGGGCCAGACGATGAACCTCTACAGCCAGGTCGGCCTGGTCATGCTGGTCGGCCTCGCCGCCAAGAACGGCATCTTGATCGTCGAGTTCGCCAACCAGCTGCGCGATTCCGGGCGCGACATCCCGGCCGCCATCCGCGAAGCCTCGCGGCGCCGGCTTCGCCCGATCCTGATGACCTCGATCGCCACCGCCGCCGGCGCGGTGCCGCTGATGCTGGCCGGCGGCGCCGGCGCCGCGGCGCGAAGCACGATCGGCACCGTGATCGTCTGGGGCGTCTCGATCTCGACCCTGATCACCCTGTTCCTGATCCCCTTGCTCTACTCGCGCCTCGCGCGCTTCACCGGCTCCCCGCTTGCCGTGAGCCGCAAGCTCGAGGGCCAGCTCCAGCCGGCGGCGGCGGAATGAGGCGATGACCGGCCTCGCCTCCAAGGCGCAGCTCAGGATGAGCCTGCTTCGCTACGCGCTGGTGACGGTGCCATTGGTGGTCCTGCTGGGTACGGTTTCCGGGCGGCTGGCGAATTCCGGCTTCGGCAATCCGTGGTTCGATGCGCTCGCGAAGCCGGACCTGATGCCGCCCGGCTGGGTGTTCGGCGTCGTCTGGACCCTCCTCTATATTTTGCTCGGACTGGTGCTGGCGATGCTGCTCCACGCGCGGGGGGCACGCCGCCGCGGGCAGCTGATCGCCTTGTTCCTGCTCCAGCTGGCGCTGAACTATGCCTGGTCGCCCGTCTTCTTCGCCTTTCACGACGTCGCGACGGCGCTTGCCCTGATCGGCGCCATGATCGTCCTCACGATCGCGCTCGTCGTCCTGCTGTGGCCGGTAAGGCGGGTGGCGGCGCTGCTGATGCTGCCCTACCTCGCCTGGATCGCGTTCGCGGCTCTGCTCACCGCTCAGATCGGCGCGCTCAATCCCTCGGCCCAGGTTGCGCAGCCCCGTCCGAGCACCGATATCGTCTTGTGAACGAGGAAGGAGGACGCTCGCCATGCAGTCCCAGAACCGGCTTTTCGACGATTTCGTGAAGGTGATGAACGGCGCCGCCGGCACCATCGCCGGCATGACCCGCGAGGCGCAGGCGGCCATGCAGGAGCGCGCGCGCGACTGGATCGGCGGGCTCGACATGGTGAGCCGCGAGGAGTTCGAGGCGCTCAAGCTTCGCATCGAGGCGCTCGAAGCGGCGCTTGCCGCCGTCGCGGCGGCCAGTCCCGAGCCGGCCGCGGCGCCCCGGCGCAGGCGCGGCGGTGCGTCGGCCGAAGGCGGCGAGGGAGCCGTCTGATATCCACAGTTATTTCCGCGGGCGCGGCGGGCTTTCCTTGCCCTTTCGCTGCCGCGCGGGCAGATTCCGCTGGAACAGAAGCGGACCGGGGACCCTTCGATGAACATGGATGAGTATGAGCTGGAGCGCGACGCCACCGCGCCGATCGACATGCTCGAACAATATTACAGCGCCTTGGGCTGGGCTTATGAGCGCAACGGCGAGGACGAGATCGTCTCGACCTTCCAGGGCAGCTGGACCCAGTATGAGCTGCGGGCGATCTGGCGCGAGGAGGACCATGTCCTTCAGTTCCTCGCCCTTCCCGACGTGCGCGTGGCCGCCGACAAGCGCGAGGCGACTTACGAGACGATCGGGCTGATCAACGAGCAATTGTGGCTCGGCCATTTCGAGCTCTGGTCGGCCTCGGGGCTGGTCCTGTTCCGCCATGCCGCTTTGCTCGAGGGCGAGGAGGGCGCGACGCTCAGCCTCCAGCAGGCCGAGACCCTGGTCGAGGCGGCGATCGAAGAATGCGAGCGCTTCTATCCGGTCTTCCAGTTCGTCCTGTGGGCCGGCAAAACGCCCCAGGAAGCGATCGCCGCTGCCCTGATCGAGACCCAGGGCGAGGCGTGACGGCGCTTCCCGTCATTCCCGCGAAGGCGGGAATCCAGGCGGCAGAAGCGACGCGGTAAGAGTGTCAGACCCCCTTCTCCCCGGCCCGCTGTGGATGGTCGGCTGCGGCAATATGGGCGGCGCGATGCTCGACGGCTGGATCGCCGCCGGGGTCGATCCGGCCCATGTGAGCGTGA
>DASZEO010000426.1:0-1901 GCA_035940755.1 Allosphingosinicella sp.
TCGGTCGGTGTCGTAATAGCGCAGGTCCGCGGTGACATTCGGGTTGATGGCGTAGCTCGCGCCGGCGTTGAAGGCGCGGTAATCGGGGCCGCCGCCGCGCTCGCGCACGCCGAACGCCGCGCTGATCGTCACCGGCCGCACCGGCCCGTAGCTGAGCGTGCCCTCGGTGAAAGTGGTGTGGGTGGTCGAGCCGAGGTCGTTCGGGCTCCAGACGACGCTCAGCCGCGCCGTGACCGGGCCGAACCGGCGGCTGGCCGAGCCGGCAAGCTCGAGCGCCTGGTCGTCGACCGCGCCGACCGGGGCGATCGCGAACTTCCAGGTGGCGCTGGCGGCGAGGTTGAAGCGGCCGGCGCTGGTCCTGAAGCCGATCACCGGCCCGCCCTCCCCGTCCGAGGTCGGCGAGCTCACGTTCTTGGCATAGCCGCCCACATAGACGGGCCCGAACGCCACTTCCGGCCGCACCACCAGCTGCGGCCCTTCCGTCTGGACGAGGCCCTTGGAAACGCCGCGAGTGGCGAAGACGATCTCCAGGCCGGGGTCCGGCGGCGGCAGGTCGAACATGCTGGAATTTCCCGTTTCTGCTGCGCCTTTAGACCGCGCCGTCCATTGAGCAAGAGCGGCAAGCGGCGATCCGCCCGCTTTACGGTCTCAGCACCGCCGCCCCCTCGATGCGGCCGCTGCGCAGCCTTTCCAAGGCGGCGTTCGCTTGGTCGAGGGGGAAGACCTGCGTGCGCGTACGCACCGGCACCTGAGCGGCCAGCGCGAGGAATTCCTCGCCGTCGGCGCGCGTGAGGTTGGCGACCGAAACGATGCTCCGCTCGCCCCACAGCTGCGCATAAGGGAAGGCCGGAATGTCGCTCATGTGGATCCCCCCGCACACGACCCGCCCGCCCTTGCGCACATGCCGAAGCGCTTCCGGCACCAGCGCGCCGACCGGAGCGAAGAGGATGGCGGCGTCTAAGGCTTCGGGTGGGGCCGCTCCGGAGTCCTGAGCCGAGGCGCAGCCGAGCGAGCGGGCGAAGGCCTGGGCGGCGGCGTCCCCGGGACGGGTGAAGGCATGGACCCGCCTTCCCTGCCACACCGCCACCTGGGCGACAATGTGGGCCGCTCCGCCGAAGCCGTAGACGCCGATCGCCTCCGCCTCCCCCGCCATCCTGAGCGAGCGATAGCCGATCAGGCCCGCGCACAGCAAAGGCGCCGCTTCGACGTCGCCGAACGCGTCAGGAATGGCGAAGCAATAACGCGCGTCCGCGATGCAGTGGGTGGCGAAGCCGCCGTCCCGGGTGAAGCCGGTGAAGAGCGGATCGTCGCACAGATTCTCGCGGCCCTCGACGCAGTAGCGGCAGCACCCGCAGGTCCGGCCGAGCCAGGGCACGCCGACACGCTGCCCCGGCTCGAACCCCGCGGCGTCGCGGACGACCCGGCCGACGATCTCATGCCCCGGCACGATCGGCAGCTTGCCTTCGATGTCGCCGTCGCAGACGTGGAGGTCGGTCCGGCACACGCCGCAGGCGGCGATCTCGATCAGGAGCTCGCCCGGCCGCGGCTCCGGGACCGGCCGTTCGACCATGCGAAGCCTCTCGCCAGGCCGGTCCAGCTGCATCGCCCGCATCATCGGCTCAGATTAGGCCGCTGCTTGCCATCCCGCCACTTTCCATTACGCGGGCGGCATGAGCCTTCCCCCTTTATTCGACCGCCTGCGGCTGCCGGTGATCGGCGCGCCTTTGTTCATCGTGTCCAATCCCGACCTCGTCATCGCGCAGTGCAAGGCGGGGATCGTCGGCTCGTTTCCGGCGCTCAACGCGCGGCCGCAGTCGATGCTCGACGAGTGGCTGCACCGGATCACCGAAGATCTGGCCGCGTGGGATCGCGACCATCCGGAGCGGCCCTCGGCGCCGTTC
>DASZEO010000427.1:0-5486 GCA_035940755.1 Allosphingosinicella sp.
TTGCTGTCCATCCCCGGAGCGACCGCGCTGGCCTGGACGGCCATCATGTGGGTGCAACGCCAGCGGTCGATGACCGTCCGGGTCGTCGGCGTGGTGGCCGCTTTCCTGGTCGTCTCGGGCCTCGCCACCGGCTACGTCACCCAACTCTATCCGGAGCCGCTCAGCAATTACCGGCGCAACGTCAACATCGCCAATTCGCGCTGCCCGACGCTGGCGGCGCTTCACCCGGTCGCGATCCAGCCCCCCGGGACGGTGCTCACCTTTGTCGATCTCGGGCCGCGGCTGATCACGGTCACTCCCCACAGCGCCATCGCCGGGCCCTACCACCGCAATGCGCAGCAGATTCTCGACGTGATGCATGCCTGGCGCGGGGATGCCGCCAACGCGCGCGCAACGGTGGAGCGGTACCGGGTCAACTACGTGCTGATCTGCCCGAACCTGTCGGAATCCACCGTCTACCGCGCGGAGGCGCCGCGGGGCTTCTACGCGCAACTCGCGGACGGGAAGGCGCCGGATTGGCTGCAGCCGGTGCCGCTGCCCCCCAGCTCCCCCTATCGCATGTGGCGGGTGGTGCGCCGGCCTAGCTGAAGCTTCTTTCGATGCCGTCGATGACGAACTGGGCGGCGAGGGCGGCTAGGATGACGCCGAGGATGCGCGTGACCATCGCCTCCATCCGGTGGCCGAGCAGCCGCATCAGGGGCCCCGCCGCAAGCAAAGCCAGCAGCGTCAGCACCAAAGTCGCGAGCAACGCGCCGAAGACGATCAGCGACTCGGTCAGCCCGTTGCTGCGCGCCTCGAGCAGCATGATCGAGGCGATCGACCCCGGACCCGCGATCATCGGGATCGCCATGGGGAACACCGAAATGTCGTCATGGTCGCTTTCGCTCACCTCCTGGGCGCGGCTCTCGCGCCGCTCGGTGCGCCGCTCGAACACCATTTCGAGAGCGATAAGGAACAGCATGATGCCCCCCGCGATCCGGAAGGCGCTGAGCGAGATGCCGAGCGCGCGCAGCAGGTCCTCGCCGAGCAACCCGAAGAACAGCAGGATGCCCGATGCGATCAGCACCGAGCGCACCGCCATCGCCCGGCGGTGGGCGGCGCTGGCCCCGCGCGTGAGGCTGACGAAGATCGGCGCACAGCCGGGCGGGTCGATCACCACCAGGAAGGTGACCAAGGCCGAGACGAACAGCTCGCTCACAGCCCCTCGGGGGGATCGAGGCCGGCGCGGGCGTGGGCGGCGACCAGCGTGTTGCGAAGCAGCACTGCGATCGTCATCGGCCCGACGCCGCCGGGCACCGGCGTGATCGCGCCGACGACCTCGCTCGCCCCGGCGAAATCGACGTCGCCGACGAGCTTGCCCTCGATGCGGTTGATGCCGACGTCGATGACGGTGGCGCCCGGCTTCAGCCACTCGCCCTTGATCATCGCCGGGCGTCCCGCAGCGGCGACCACGATGTCCGCCCGCCGCACCACCGATGCGAGGTCGCGCGTGCGACTATGGGCGACCGTGACAGTGCAGTTCTCGGAAAGGAGCAGCTGCGCCATCGGCTTGCCGACGATGTTCGAGCGGCCGACCACCACGGCCTCCAGGCCCGAAAGGTCGCCGAGGTGGTCCTTGAGCAGCATGAGGCAGCCGAGCGGAGTGCAGGGCACCAGCGCCTGCTCCCCCACCGCCAGCCGCCCGGCATTGGCGATGGTGAAACCGTCGACATCCTTCGCCGGATCGACCGCGTCGATCACCGCTTTGTCGTCGATCTGCGGCGGCAGCGGCAGCTGGACGAGGATGCCGTCGACCGCCTCATCCGCGTCGAGGCGCTCGACCAGGGCGATCAGCTCGCTTTGGCTGGTATCGGCGGGCAGCCGGTGCTCGAAGCTCTCCATCCCCGCCGCCACCGTCGCCTTGTGCTTGGAGCGGACATAGACTTGGCTCGCCGGATCCTGGCCGACCAGGACCACCGCAAGGCCCGGCCTGCGCCCGGCACGCGCGGTGAAGCCAGGGACGGCGGCGGCGACGCGGGCGCGAAGGCCCTCGGCGAAGGCCCGGCCGTCGATCAGCTCAGCCGTCATTCAATAGCTCGATAAAGCGATGTCGGCGGCCATTCCCGAAAGCAGCCGCTGAAGCCCCCAGATGATCAGCAGAACGACGATCGGGGAGAAATCGAGGCCGCCGAAATCCGGCAGGATCTTGCGGATCGGGCGGTAGAGCGGCGCGGTGATCCGGTCGAGCGCGTAAAGCAGCGAGCGAACGAAATCGTTGTGGGTGTTGATGACGTTGAACACCACCAGCCAGCTCAGGATCGCCTGGATGATGATCACCCAGCTGAGCGCCCACAGCAGCATGATCAGGATGTCGAACAAAGCGAGCAGCATGGCGTCTCCGGCGTTTCCACCCGCCTCTAGACGGGCGGCGCAGAGCGGGCAATGCGGCTTCCGTTCGCCGGGGCGCCGGGCTAGCTAGGCCTGATGATGATAATGCTCGCTTTTCTCGCCGCTCAGGCCGTCGCTCCGAACCCCGCCGAGCTGCGCAGCTTCGGCGACTGGATCGTGGGCTGCGACAATGGCCGCGCCTGCCAGGCGGTGGCGCTGGTGACGTACGAGGACGACGACATCGGCTCTACGATGACGCTGCGGCGCGAGGCCGGCGGCGAGGCCGAGCCGATCTTCTGGATCAACAACGGCGAGGCGCGCGGCGGATCGCTGGCGGCGGACGGGCAGCGCCTGCCGGTGCGGCTGATCGCCCGCGAAGATTCGGCTATGGTGCACCCGGCCGACACCCGCGCGTTCGTCGACGCGATACGCGCCGCCCACCAGCTGCGGCTCCGCGACGCCTCCGGCACCGACCTCGGCCCGATCTCAGTCGAGGGCGCCTCCGCCGCAATGCTGTACATGGACGAGCAGCAGCGGCGGCTCGACACCGTGACGGCGCTGGTCCGCCGCGGCACTCGCCCCGCCAGCGCCGTTCCCGCGCCGCCCACGCTACCGGAAGTCCGGGCCGCACCGATAGACGACACGACCACTTTGACGTTCACCGACGCGCAGATCGCCGGCCTTCGCCGCGAGGCGGGCTGCACACTGGACGAGGTCGGCGCTCCCGACAGCTATGAAGCCGCACCCCTGGCCAGTGGGCAGACGCTGGTGCTGCTCGCCTGCGGCTCCGGCGCGTACAACGTCACTTACCTGCCCTACATCGCCCAGAGCCGCGACGGGCGAATCCGGTTCACCGCGGCCCCCTTCGATTATCAGTGGGCGATGCGCGAGCTCGAGCGGCCGAGCCTGATCAACGCCGAGTGGGACCATCAGCGCCACCTTCTGTCCGAATTCTACCGCGGCCGGGGAATGGGCGACTGCGGGACGAAGGCGACCTATGCCTGGGATGGAAGCCGCTTCCGGCTCGTGGAACAGCAGGACATGGAGCAGTGCCAGGGTGCGGCGGACTTCATCACCACCTGGCGCGCGCGGGTGGTGCGGCCCTAAAGCTCAGGGCGCGAAGCGCGGCGGCTCCGCTTCGGCGAGCAGGATCGAGAACCACTCCTTCTCGTCGGTCCATTCGCGAAGCACGCCCCAGCCCGCCGCGCGCAGCAGCAGGCGGCTGTCGCGATAGCCGTATTTGTGGCTGTTCTCCGTGTGGATCGTGGCGCCGGCCCGGAACGAGAAACGCTGCCCGGCGACGGTGAACTCGACGTCGCGCAGCGCCTCCAGATGCATCTCGATCCGGCTCATCGCGTCGTTCCACATCGCCCGGTGCCGGAACGCGTCGACCGGTACGTCGGCGCCGAGCTCGGCATTGATGCGGTGGAGCAGGTTGAGGTTGAACGCCGCGGTGACTCCCGCCGCGTCGTCATAGGCGCGAAGGAGAATGTCCACATCCTTGATCCGGTCGACGCCGATCAGCAGCCGCGAGCCCTCGCCCAGCGTCTCCTTCATCGCCCGAAGCAGGTTTACCGCCGTGCGCGGCACCAGATTGCCGATCGTCGAGCCGGGGAAGAAGCCGAGCTTGGGCGCCCGCTCGATCTCTGCGGGAAGCTCGATCCGGCGCATGAAATCGGCTTCGACCGGCAGCACCGGAACGGTCGGGAAGCGCTCCTGCAGCGCGGCGGCGGATTCACGCAGGAAGTCGCCGCTGATGTCCACCGGAACGTAGGCGGCGGGGGCGACCCAGCGCAGCAGGATCGGAGTCTTGGTCGACGAGCCCGAGCCGAACTCGACCACCGCATGGCCAGGGCCGACAATCTCCGCCACTTCCGGGCAGTGGCGCTCCAGCAGGGCCATGTCGGTGCGGGTGAGGTAATATTCCGGGAGCTGCGTGATCTCCTCGAACAGCTCCGATCCCCGGCGGTCGTACAGCCAGCGAGCGGGAACGGCCGGGATCGGCGCCGCCAGCCCGGCGAGAACGTCGGCTCGGAAGGCCGGGTCGGCCCGGGGGCGCGTCGAGACTGCGTCCACTAAAGGTCCTTCGCGAGCCGCAGACCGGCAAACATCCAGCGCTGGTGCGGATAGAAGAAGTTGCGGTAGCTCGCCCGCATATGGCCGCGCGGGGTGGCGCAGCTGCCGCCGCGGAGCACCATCTGCGAGCACATGAACTTGCCGTTATATTCACCCACCGCGCCCTCCGCGGGGCGGAAGCCGGGATAAGGGAGGTAGGCGCTCATCGTCCACACCCAGGCGTCGCCATACCAGCCGCCGGCGCCGGTCGGCCGCACCGGCCCCGCTTCGTCGAGCTGGTTGCCGCCCGCCGGATCGGCGCCGGCAGCCGCGGCTTCCCATTCCGCCTCGGTCGGCAGGCGCGCTCCGGCCCAGCGAGCGAAGGCCTCGGCCTCGTAATAGCTGATGTGGCAGACCGGCTCGGCCGGGTTGAGCGGCTGGAGGCCGTCTAGCCCGAAACGCTGCCAGCCATCGCTGCCGCGGCGCCAGTAGAGCGGCGCCTCGATCCGGCCCTCGCTGACCCAGGTCCAGCCGTCGGCGAGCCACAGCAGCGGGTCCCGATAGCCGCCGCTGTCGATGAACTGCAGCCATTCGCCGTTGCTGACCAGCCGGTCCGCCAGCGCATGCGGGTGGAGGAAGACCTTGTGGCGTGGCCGCTCGCAATCGAAGCCGAAAGCGTCGCCGCCGTGGCCGATCTCCACGAGGCCCTCGCGCCCCGCGTGCCACTCCACGGGCCCCGGCAGCGGCGCCGGAGCCGCCGGCGCGGGCGCCCAGGCGGCGGGGCAGAGCGGATTCTCAGCGAGGCTCGCGAGCATGTCCATCAGCATCAGCTCCTGATGCTGCTGCTCATGGTTGAGGCCGAGCTCGACCAGATCGGCCGGCAGATCGTCCATCGCCGCGATGACGGCCGCGTCGACATGCGCCCGATACGCCTTCACTTCCTGGAGCGAGGGCCGGCTCAGCATTCCTCGCCGCGGGCGGGCGTGGCGCTGCCCTTCCACCTCGTAATAGGAGTTGAACAGAAAGGCCCAGCGCTCGTCCAGCGCCCGATAGCCGCCGACATG
>DASZEO010000428.1:0-3767 GCA_035940755.1 Allosphingosinicella sp.
CGGGGCATCGCCATCGCCTCGCCAACCGTTTCGAGGCCGAGCCGGCGTGCCGCCGCCAGCACGTCTTCACCGAGCCGCAAGGCGGCCAGTGGGAGCGGCGCGATTGCGGCAGGATCGTCATTGAGGATGAGCGGCGCGTCCCCGAAGCGGGCGAGGGCGTGGGCGGCGCCGAGCGTGCCGGCGACGGCGATCCGGGCGGAAAGGCCGAGGCGGGCGCAGTAAGCGAGGATTTGCCGGCCCATCCGCGCCTCGCCGCCGAACAGGTGCGCGACTCCGCTGAGATCGAGCCACAGGCCGTCTTCGCCCGAGACGGCGGCCCGGGGGGTCCAGCGGCGCGCGGCGTAGAGGCCGAGGCGGGCCAGGAAAGCCGCGTCGCCTTCGCCGTCGGCATCGCGGATGTCGAGGCCGGGAACGAGGATCCGGGCCTGGGTGATTGCCATTCCGGGCGCGAGGCCGAGCGCCTGCGCCTCAGGGCAGGCCGCGGCGACGAGGAGGCGGTTGCCGTCTTTTCGCGCGGTGACGAGCGGGCGGCCCGGCATCTGGCGCGGTACGGGCCGCGGCGCCTCCTCCCGAGCCCACCGCGCGCCGGGGCGGAAGCCGGGCGAGTCGGGGCAGGAACAATAGCGCATTTCCTCCCCGGGACGGGGAGGGGGACCAGCCGTAGGCTGGTGGAGGGGGCCCAGCGGCGGTGAAAAGCCCCCTCCACCACCCGCTATCGCGGGCGGTCCCCCTCCCCGTTCCGGGGAGGAGCTATGCCGCTCTTCGGCCTGCGCCCTCCGCCTGATCCGCTCGATCGGCAGGAAGGGCAGGAAGAGCGAGGCGAGCCTCGGCATCTGGGGCCTCCAATATCCAGTGGTGCGGCTCGCCGCCGCGCTGGCGGGCGAGCTCGACATGCCAGCGCGCCCGGCCGATTCCGGGCACCGCCAGCTTTTGCGAAGGGGCGCAGCCGATCCGCCAACGGGTGACGGCGGGCGACGGCGCGGCGAGCGGATCGGAATCGCTCCGTCGCCGGCGCCGAAGCATCAGCGCCGTCGTTCCGCCGTCCTCGGCGGCGAGCTGGAGGCGGCGAGCCGGCCCCATGCCGATCCGCCCCACCTCCCCCACCACCGCGGCGAGGCCGCCATGGCGAAGCCCCTCCTCCATCACCGCCAGCACTTCCTCGTCGCGGCGGCATTCGGCATAGATCAGCCGCTCCGGCGCCAGCCCGACCGCGGCGAGGCCGGGAGCGAACAGGTCGCGCCGCGAAAGCGCCCACAGCACCGTCCCTTCGCCCGCCTCGATGGCGAGGCGAGCGGCGACGGCGGCGAGGAACAGGGTCGCCGCCGCCTCGTCGCCGAGCGCGGCGCCCGCAGGCGCGGCCTCGTGCAAGGCAGCGACGGCAAGGCCGCCGCCGGCCAGTCGGCTGTCGACCGCGTCCAGGCCGAACGGCAGTGAGCCACCGCCGGCGGGACGCCCGGCGCGCTCGATCGCCTGCACCTGCGCCTGCAGATCGGCGATTCGCGCAGCGGCTGAAGAGGAAACGGACATTCGCGACTCGGACTCTTGTGTTCGCTTTATGTTCCGCTCACGTTCAGCAAGAGTCAAGCGGCCCTCCGGATATCGACGGACGGCTCGACAAAGCCCGGCCACTCCCTCAGATGGTCCCGATGCCCGTATTGCGTTCGCTTTTCCTCGCCCTCGCCTTGCTTTTCGCGATCCCCGCCGCCGCCCAGACCGGGGACGGCGACTGGCTCTATCGCGGCAGCGACATCCCCCGCGACCCTGCGTGGCGGTTCGGCACGCTACCCAACGGCCTTCGCTATGCGGTGCGGCGGAGCGCGCTGCCCGCCGGCCAGGTGTCGGTGCGGATCCGCATCGACGCCGGCTCGCTCCACGAGGAGGAGCCCGAGCGCGGCTGGGCCCATTTCGTCGAGCACATGCTGTTCCGCGGCACCGAGAGCTACCCCGACCGCCGCGCCCGCGAAATCTGGCAGGCGCTCGGCGCCAGCTTCGGCAGCGACAGCAATGCCCGAACCACGCCGACGCAGACCGTCTACGTGCTCAACGTGCCGCATGCGACCCGCGAGCCGCTCGACACCAGCCTGGCCGTCCTTGCCGAGATGATGTCCCGAGCCCGCTTCGAGCCGGCCGCGGTGGAGGCCGAGCGGCCGGTCGTTCTCGCCGAGAAGGGCCGCCGGCCCGAGCTCAGCCAGCGCATCCTCGACCTTACGCGAACGCTCTTCTACGGCGGCCTCAGGTTCGCCGGGCGCGACACCATCGGCACCGATGAAACGCTGAACGCGGCGACCGCCGTGGGGCTCAAGGCCTTCTACCGCCGCTGGTACCGGCCCGAGCGGGCGACCATCGTGATGGTCGGCGACGCCGACGAAGCGATGATGGAGGAGCTGATCCGCGCCCGCTTCGGGGGCTGGCAGGGGGAAGGCCCGCCGCCGCAGGACCCCGATTACGGTGAGATCGCCGAAGCGACCCCTCCGGTCGCGAACCTCGTCTATCCCGGCACGCCGACCGCGGCGACCTTGGTGTGGGTGCGGCCGAACCGGACGCTGCCGCACACGATGGAGCGCGAGCGGCAATTCCTCGAGGAAGCGCTCGCCGAGCAGATCATCAACCGGCGGCTGGAGGCGCACGCCCGCGGCCAGTCGGCCTTTATCAACGCCTCGGTGGACGCCGGCCATTCGCGAAGCATCGCCGACACGACGCAGCTGTCGGTGATCGCCCGCAACGGCGGCTGGCGCCCGGCGCTGGAGGAAAGCTTCGCGATCCTCGCGGACGCGCTTCGGGCGCCGCCGAGCGCCGCCGAGATCGACCGCGAAGTGCAGAATCTGCGCACCGGCGCCCGCGCCGCCGTCCAGGGCGAGGCGACGGTGCCCTCGCCGGTGCGGGCCGAGCAGCTGATCGGCGCCATCGACAGCGGCGCGGTGGTGGCCTCCGCACCGACGGTGCTGGAGAATTTCGAGCGCAACGTGCCGTTGATGACCCCGGAACGGATCGGCGCGGCGATGCGTGCTTTGTTCACCGGATCGGGGCCGCGCATGATGGTGATCTCGCCCGAGCCGCTGCCGGGCGGGGAGACTGCGCTCGCGGCAGGCCTCGCCGCCGCCCGGACCGTCGCTCCGGCCGAGCGGGCGGCGGAGCGCAGCGTCAGCTTCGCCGACCTGCCGCCGCTCGGACCGCCGGGGCGGGAAGCGTCGCGCCAGCGGATCGAGGACCTGGACGTCACGATCGTCCGCTTCGCCAACGGCTCGACCCTCACCTTCAAGCATACCGAGTTCGAGCGCGGCTCGGTGCTGGTGCGGCTGCGCTTCGGCGGCGGCATGGCGGCGCTGGCGCCGGACCGGCCGTCGCTCGCCTGGCTCGGCGGCCTCGTCGGCCCTTCGGGGCTCGCGAACCTCGATTTGGAAGCGATGGAGCGGCTGCTGACCGGCCGGCGCGTCGGCCTCTCCTTCCGGATCGACGAGGACGCGTTCGTGCTCGACGGCCTCACCAGCGGGGCCGAGCTTGGCGACCAGCTGCGCCTGCTGTCGGCCAAGCTCGCTTACCCGCGATGGGACCCGGCGCTGTTCGCACGGTTCCAGACCGCCGCGCTGGAGAGCTTCGACCTCCATTTCTCGTCCGCCGCGGCGCGCGCCGGCCGGGAGATGGGCGGAGTCATCCGCCCGAACGACGCGCGCTGGCGGCCCGTCGAGCGCCAGGAGATGGCGATGGCGAGCGTGGAACGGTTCCGCGACTATTTCAGCCCATTGCTCGCCCAGGGGCCGGTCCACGCC
>DASZEO010000429.1:0-4110 GCA_035940755.1 Allosphingosinicella sp.
CATCGAGATGAGCATCTTCTCCCGCACCCGCGACATTATCGCCGCCAACGTCATCGACCTCGTGAATCGGTCGGACGACCCGGCGAAGACGATCCGGGTCATCATCCTGGAAATGGAGGAGACTCTGGTCGAGGTGCGCGCTGCCGCCGCCCGGTCAATCGCCGACCAGAAGGAGCGCAAGCGCCAGGTCGCGCAGCTCGCCACGCTTCACGACAGCTGGACTGAGCGCGCCGAGCTTGCGCTGAGCAAGGGGCGCGACGTCCTCGCCCGCGCCGCACTGATGGAGAAGGAGAAGCTCACCGAGCTCTCCGGACAGCTCGCCGACGAGATCGCCGAGATCGAGCAGGCGCTGCGCGCGTCCGAGGCCGACATCGCCAAGCTGCAGGCCAAGCTGCGCGAGGCGCGCGCCCGGCAGAACGGCATCGCCACCCGCATCGAGAGCGCCGAGAACCGCGCCCGCCTTCGCGAAATGTATGCCGGCAGCCGGGTCGAGGAGGCTTTCTCCAGCTTCGCCCTGCTCGAGCGGCAGGCGGACCTCGCCGAAGGCCATGCCGACGCGCTTCTGCTCGCCGCGCCGCCCAAGACGCTCGAAGAGGAGATTGCCGAGCTCAAGGTCGCCGACCGCGTCGACGCCGAACTGGCGGCGATGAAGGCGGCGATGAAGGAGGCGGCATGACTCTCCAGATCAACGGCACCGAGATCGGCCACGCGATCGAGATCGCGTCCATCGTCGGAACGATCGTCGCGATCCTGATCAGCGCTTTGGTGGTCTACTTGCTGGTGCGCCCGCCGCGTCGGGCCCGCCGGGCCGAGCCGGAGCCGGAGGCTATCGACAGCGAGGAGCTGCTGGCGCTCATCGACCGGATGGAGCGGCGCCTGGAGGTGCTCGAGCGGGCCCTCGGCGAGCGTTCACGCACCGAACAACTTATGGAGGCGGGCGAAGCCCCGCGGATGAGGAGGACGAAATGAAGATCAGGGGAAGGCGTTTCGAGGTCGACAAGGCCGAAGGCAAGCTGCTCGGCGTGTGTGCGGGTCTCGCCAACCATACCAACGTCGATGCGACCGTCATCCGCATCGCCCTCGTGCTGGTGACCCTGCTCGGCGCGTTCCCGTGGACGGTGATCGCCTACGTCGTCGCCGCCATGGCCGCCCAGCCTCGCCGCGGCGCCGGCTACGCCCCGATCCGCTCCGCGGCGCGCGAGGAATCGCGCGAGCGGATGCGCAATCTCGACCTTCGGATGCAGGCGATCGAAACCTACGTCACCAGCTCGAACAGCAGCCTCGCGCGCGAGATCGAAGAGCTTCGGTAGCATTCAGGCCAAAAGCAGGAAGCAAGGGAGGAAGTGATGAGCCAAGCCATGACAACGATAATTCTGGCCGGCTTCGGATTGCTGGCGCTGAGCATCCTGCTCCTCGCCGGGCTCAAGGGATGGGAGGGCTGGCTGGAGGTCAAGCGCATGGAGCTGGCCGGCCCGGCCCGGCGTGAGCCGCGCAGCCCGGCCGCCGACATGATCGAGATGGCGGACCTGAAGGAGCGGATCCGCAAGCTCGAATCGATCGCCGCCTGCATCGACCTCTAGCCATGGCCACGGCCCCCGACATGACGCGCGCCGCGGCGGGAATCTCGTTCGACCGGTGGCTTGAGCTCACCCGGCAATGGGATCCCCGCTTCGGCCGGAGCGACGAAGACGCCGGCACCAGCGAAGCCCGGATTCCCCGCCGCGCCGCCGGCCCCGCGCCCTGGCCCCGCATCCGTCAGTCCGGCGCAGGTTGGAAGCTCGCTTAATCTCCGATCGGGATCCGCTCGGTGCTCCCGTCCGGCAGGATCCTCCAGACTTCCCCGAAATCCTCATGCGCCAGCGGCTCCGGCCGCTGGCCGCCGAGCTGCTCGACGATGCCGGGCACCGTATTGCTGTGGCCGACGATCAAGGCGGGGCGGGGGCCGGCCTGGACCCGCGCGACCAAAGCCGCCGTGTCGGCCGAATCGTAGACGATCGGCGCCAGCCCCAGCCGCGCCGCCAGCGGCGCCGCCGTCTGCTGGGTGCGCTTGAACGTGCTGACATAGATGGCGGCGGGCGGCGCGTCGGCGAGCCGCGTCGCGAGCAGCGCGGCCTGGCGCTGTCCCTCTGCTGTCAGGTCCGGGTCGCGCTCGCCGGCCGGCGTGTTGAGGTGGCGCATCACGTAATAAGCCGGCGCCGGCACTTCGGGCGGCGCCGTCGCGCAGGCGCTTAAAGCGGCCAGAGCGGCGGCGAAGACTGTCAGCAACCTCATCCCGGCTCTCCTTCACAAGGGGTGCACGCGCCCGAAAAATCTTCTAACGGCGACGCTAACGCAAGAAACGCAGGCAGAGGATGGCCGACAGATCCGAGCGCCGCAACCGGCCGGCGCTCTCCCTCCACGTTCCCGAACCGGACGCCCGCCCCGGCGACGAGGTGGATTTCAGCCGCATCGTCATTCCCGCCGCCGGCGAATGCGCGCGTCCCGATGTCGCCGCCCCGCCTTCCGACACCCACCCGCTCTGCTTCACCCTGGTCCGGGTGCTGGATGACGAAGCCAAAGCCGCCGGCCCCTGGGACCCGCGGCTCGACCCCGACACCCTTCGTCGGATGCTGCGCGACATGACGATGGTGCGCGTGTTCGACGACCGCATGTACCGCGCCCAGCGGCAGGGGAAGACCAGCTTCTACATGAAGTCCACGGGCGAGGAGGCGGTCGCGGTCGCGGCCGCCCATGCGCTGGCCGCGGACGACATGTGCTTTCCCACCTATCGCCAGCAGGGCCTGCTCATCGCCCGCGATTACCCGCTGACCGAGATGATGTGCCAGATCTACTCGAACAAAGGCGACAAGCTCAAAGGCCGGCAGCTGCCGATCATGTATTCGGACCGCGCCAAAGGCTTTTTCTCCATCTCCGGCAACCTCGCCACGCAATATCCCCAAGCTGTGGGCTGGGCGATGGCGAGCGCGATCAAGGGCGACAGCCGCATCGCCGCGGGCTGGATCGGCGACGGCGCCACCGCGGAAGGCGATTTCCACAACGCCGTTACCTTCGCCGGCGTCTATCGCGCGCCGGTGATCCTCAACGTCGTCAACAACCAATGGGCGATCTCGACCTTCTCAGGGATCGCCGGCGCGGAGCTCACCACCTTCGCCGCCCGAGCCGTCGGCTACGGCATTGCCGGGCTTCGGGTGGACGGCAACGATGCGCTCGCCGTCTATGCCGCCACCCGCTGGGCGGCCGATCGCGCCCGCTCCAACCTCGGCCCGACCCTCATCGAGCTGTTCACCTACCGGGTGGAAGGTCATTCCACTTCCGACGACCCCACCGCCTACCGGCCGCAGGGCGCGGGCGCCAAATGGCCGCTCGGCGATCCGATCCAGCGCCTCAAGGCGCACCTGATCGGCCTCGGCGAATGGGACGAGGAGCGCCACAGGGCGCTGGAGGAGCAGCTCGGCGGCGAAGTCCGTGCCGCGCAGAAGGAGGCGGAGAAGCTCGGAACGCTCGGCAACGGCCATTATGACGAGGTCGGATCGATGTTCGCCGACGTCTATGCCGATCTGCCCTGGCACCTGGCCGAGCAGCTGTCCGACGCCGAGGCGCGCCGCAAATGACCGTCATGAACATGATCGAGGCGCTCAACAGCGCCCATGACGTGATGATGGCGCGCGATGAGGACGTCGTCGTTATGGGCGAGGATGTCGGCTATTTCGGCGGCGTCTTCCGGGTCACCGCGGGCCTTCAGAAGAAATATGGCCGCACCCGCGTGTTCGACACGCCGATCGCCGAGGGCGGCATCGTCGCCACCGCGATCGGCATGGCGCTCTACGGCCTCAGGCCGGTCGCCGAGATCCAGTTCGCCGATTATATCTTCCCAGGCTTCGACCAGATCTTCTCCGAAGCGGGCCGCATACGCTACCGCACCGCCGCCGAATGGACGGTGCCGATGGTGATCCGCTCGCCCTACGGCGGCGGCATTTTCGGCGGCCAGACCCACAGCCAATCGCCCGAGGCCTTTTTCGCCCATATGCCCGGGATCAAGATCGTGATCCCGTCCAACCCGCACGATGCCAAGGGCCTGCTCATCGCCGCGGTCGAGGATCCCGATCCGGT
>DASZEO010000430.1:0-6666 GCA_035940755.1 Allosphingosinicella sp.
CGCTTCCTCTACGAGCGGCTGATCGGCGCGAGCGTTCGGCCCTGGCTGCCGGGCGCCTTCTGCGCCGCTTCGGCGCTTCCGCACCTCCACCCGGACCGCCGGCGCACGCTGCTTCAGTCGATCAGCGAGGCGGCCGCGACCGCTCCGGGCTGGTCGAACCGCGAGCCGGTCTTCTTCCCCGAATGGGTCGAGAAGGTCGACATGACCGTCGCCGGCTGAGCCGGTCCTCCAATCGCTCCACATCGGCGGCGGGCCTTCGGGTCCGCCGCTTTGTTTTTGGTACCTGAGAAGGGGCCGGATCACCCGCCGCCCTGCCGCGTTCTTGCCTTCCACACCGCGGAAGGGGCGCATGACCATCGATCAGTTCGCGATCTTCGCCATTCTGGCGGGGACGATGGCGCTCTTCGTGTGGGGGCGGATGCGCTACGACATGGTGGCGGTCGTCGCGCTGCTGGTGTCGCTGGCTCTGGGCGTGGTTTCGCCGGAGCAGGCCTTTTCCGGCTTCTCGGACGATATCGTCATCATCGTCGCCAGCGCGCTGGTCATCTCGGCCGCCGTCTCGCGCGCGGGCATCGTCGAATCGTTCATGATCCGGCTGACCCGCGGCATGAAACGGGCCGGATCGCAGCTGATCGTGCTGGTCGGGACGGTCACGCTGCTTTCGGCGATCGTCAAGAATATCGGGGCGCTGGCGATGCTGATGCCGGCGGCGATGCGGATGGCGAAGCGCTCGGGAGGCTCGGCGTCCTGCTTCCTCATGCCGATGTCGTTCGGCTCCCTGCTGGGCGGGCTGATCACTTTGGTCGGCACTTCGCCGAACATCATCGTCAGCCGCGTGCGCGAGCAGATGACGGGGCAGCCGTTCCAGATGTTCGATTATGCGCCGGTCGGGCTCGGCCTCGCCGCGGCCGGGCTCATCTTCCTTCGCTTCGGCTACCGGCTGCTGCCGGCCGACCGCGAAGGGACCAGGAGCCTCGGCGAAGCGCTCGACATCACCGATTATTCGACCGAGGCGAGCGTGCCTCCCGGCGCACCCGCGGAGGGCCGCACCGTCGCCGAATTCCGCCAGATGACCGGGCGCGAGGTCGAGGTCACCGGCCTGGTGCGGGGCGAAGCGCGCAAAGCCCTGCCGCTGCCGGACACGGTTATCGGCGCCGGCGACGTTCTGATCCTGGAGGGCGAGCCCGAAGCGCTGGAGCGGGCGATCGCCGCAGCCGGCCTGGAGCTCGAGGGCCACCATCGGGCCGCCGCCAGCGCCACCGCGCAGTCGGAGGTGGGGGTGATCGAGGCGGTGGTGGAGCGGGGCTCCGTACTGGCGGGCGCGGCAGCCGGACGGCTCGCGCTTCACGACCGGCACGGAGTCAACCTGATCGCCGTTTCGCGGCGCGGGGAGCGGGTGGCGGGGCGGCTTCGCGATCTCGTCCTGTGCCCCGGCGACGTCATCGTGCTCCAGGGGCCGCTGCGGACGCTGCCGGACCGGCTTCGCGAGCTCGGCTGCCTCCCGCTGGCCGAGCGCTCGCTTCGGCTCGGCGACCAGCGGCGCGGCTTCATTCCGCTCCTCATCCTCGGCGGCGCGATGGCGCTGACGGCAGCGGGGCTGATTCCGGTGGCGGTCGCCTTTTTCGGCGCGGCGGTGCTGATCATGCTGTTCAACGCGCTCCCGGCGCGGGAGGCGTACAGCCATATCGACTGGTCGATCCTGGTTATGATCGCGGCCTTGATCCCGGTGTCGGACGCACTTCGCACCACCGGCGCCACCGAGCTCATCGCGGGGTGGCTGACGGCGGCGGCGGGGAGCCTGCCGCCCTGGGGCGCGGTGGCGCTGGTGATGATCGGGGCGATGTCGGTGACGCCGTTTCTCAACAATGCCGCGACGGTGCTGGTGATGGCGCCGATCGCCGCCACCTTCGCCGGCGACCTCGGCTACCGGCCCGAGGCCTTCCTGATGGCGACGGCGGTGGGCGCGGGCTGCGACTTCCTCACGCCGATCGGGCACCAGTGCAACACTTTGGTGATGGGCCCCGGCGGCTACCGCTTCGGCGACTATGCGCGGCTGGGAGCGCCGCTGTCGCTGATGGTGCTCGTCGTCGGAGTGCCGCTCATCCTGGCGGTGTGGCCGCTTCGCTGAGGCGTTCGAGCAGGCTCTCCGCGAAGCTCGTCAGCGTGTCGTCGCGCGCCCCCATGACGACGATCCTGTCGCCGGGGCGGGCGAGCTCGACGAGCCGCTCGCCGCATGCGTCGCGGTCCGCCACATGCTCCGCGGTCCGGCCCAGGGCGCGCAGGCCGTCGACGATGTCGCCGCTGCCGACGTCGCGGCTTGTGGTGCCGCCAAAGTAAACGGGGTCGGGCATGATCAGCACGTCCTCGTCCGTCATCTCGCGAGCGAAGGTGGCGACAAGCTCGTCCTTCATCGTGCGCAGCGGACCGTAACCGTGCGGCTGGAAGAAGAGCAGCAGCCGGCCGGAAAAAGCGTGCAGCGTGCGCAACGTGGCTGCGATCTTGTCGGGGTTGTGCGCGAAATCGTCGATGATCGCGACTCCGCCGCCGGTGCCGACGAACTCGAGGCGGCGGCGAAGGCCGCGAAAATCCGCAAGCGCGCGAGCGGCCTCCGCCAGCGAAACGCCCGCCTCCATCGCCGCGGCGATGGCGAGCAACGCGTTCTGAGCATTGTGGCGGCCGGGAACCTGGAGCGCGACCGGGACGGTGGCGCCGGTCCAGCGGTGGTTGACCTCGAACGTGACTCCGAACGGGGCCTCCACGAGGCCGGAGCCGAATAGATCCGCATCGTCGTCGCCGAAGCCGCAGCCGATGACCTGGTCCTCGCGCAAAGTGGCGGCCAGCAGCCGGGTCTCGTCGTCGTCGACGTTGAGCACGACCGCTTCGGCCTTGGCCGCGAAGCCGCCGAACAGCCGGCGAAGCTCGTCGAGCGACTTGTGGTCGAGGCTGATGTTGGTGAGGACAGCGACCTTGGGCCGGTAGAGGGCGATCGAGCCGTCGCTTTCGTCCACTTCGCTGACGAAAGCCTCGCCGCCGCCGATCAACGCGCTGGCGAACGGTATTTCCGCCGAGACGAAGTTCTTCATCACTGCGCCGTTCATCACCGTCGGCTTGCGGCCGGTCGCGTGGAGGATCCAGCCGATCATGCCGGTGACGGTGGACTTGCCGCTGGTGCCGCCGACGGCGATTCCGGTGGCGGCAGCGTTGAACAGCTCGGCGAGCAGCTCCGGCCGGTTCACGCGGCTCGCGCCGATCGCCTTCGCCCGGGCGACGTCGGGCACACTTTCCTCGATCGCTGCCGAGGTGACGAGGATCTGGTCCGGGCTGACGAGGCCGCTGCCGTCCTGCGGGAAGAGGGCGATGCCGCGGCTGCGCAGGAACTCGAACTTGGGGGCGAGGCGGCCCTGGTCGAGTGTGCGGTCGGAGCCGGCAACCTCATGGCCGAGGCCCTGGACGATCAGCGCCAGCGGAAGCATGCCGCTGCCGCCGATGCCGCAGAAGAAATAGCGTTTGGCCTCGCCCATCGCGCCGCCCTATTGGCAAGCGAAGGCCATTTCAAACGGCTTGGAGGCGGAATGCGGATCGGGGTGGTGGCGCCAAGCTCGCGGTTCAGCCCGGAGGCGGCCGAGCGGGTCCAGGCCCTGGCCGCGACGCGGTTTCCGCAGGTGGAGCTCGTCTTCCACCGGCAATGCTTCCTCACCCACAAACATTTCGCCGGGACCGATGCCGAGCGCGCCGCGGCGTTCGTCGAATATGCCAAGGATCCGGCCTTCGATGCCTTGTGGTTCGCGCGCGGCGGCTACGGCGCCTGCCGGTTCGCGGAGGACGCGATCGCCGCCCTGACGCCGAGGGCGCGGGACAAGATCTATCTGGGCTATAGCGACGGCGGCTATCTGCTTGCCGGACTGTATCGCGCCGGCTTCCCGCGCCTCGCCCACGGGCCGATGCCGCAGGACGCGCTGCGTGATGGCGGCGAGGCGGCGGTGGAGCGCGCGCTGGCGTGGCTCGCCGAGGGGGCGGCGGAATCGCTGGAGCCGGGGCTGGAGCAAGGCGCGCTCCACGCCGCGTTCAACATCACCGTCTTCGGCCTTTTGCTCGGGACGCCGCTGGAGCCGGACCTGACCGGCCATGTCCTGCTGCTCGAGGACGTGGCCGAGCATATGTACCGGACCGACCGGGCGATGTTCCACATCACCGCCAACCCGGCGGTGCGGCGGATCGCCGGCATCCGCCTCGGCCGCTGCAGCGACGTGCCCGCCAACGACCCCGATTTCGGTGAGACCGAGGAGGAAGTGGTCCGCTTCTGGTGCAGGCGCTCCGGGATTCGCTGGCTCGGGCGGGCGGAGATCGGTCATGAAGTCGAGAACAAGGTGGTTCCTCTCGGACGACTTTGACGCCCTTCGATGACTTGGCACAAAGAGATTTACCGTTATTCTCGCAACTGTTCGACTCGCGAAGGGGGGCGGCACTTATGAACATCAACAAGTCGCGTTTCGCGGCGCTTCTGTTTGTAGCGCTTGGCGCTTTTTCGTTATCCAGCTGCGCAAGGCTCGGTGCGATGAGCCGCGTCGACCCTTCGACCATCGCGGTATATCCGGATTCTGGACGCGCCCCAGCGGCAGCACTCTCGAGAGAAGTGCAGGCGAACATCTCGCGCGGCTGTCCGCTTGTGCGGGGACCCAATGATTATTCAGCCGGCGCCATTGATCTCGATTGCTTCAGATTTCCCGAGGACTGGCCTGATGAAAGCACGAGTCCGGCTCAGATTAGCAGTGCCTTGGAAAGCAGAGCTGGGATGCTGAGGCCGTGGCTTGCTTATGCGCGGGCAGCTTCGGATCGGGTCGACCGGAACCGGCTTGCGCAGATACTGATGAAGCATTCTGACGACGTCTGCACCATCGAAATGGGCACCATAACCGCGAACCAGGCGACGGTTAACTCCTCGCTCAACATCTTAGCCACGGCTGCCACGACCACCGCCAACATCGTGACGGGCAATCAGGCCCAGCAAATCCTGACTGGCGTGGGCACGTTTGCAGGTGCCTCCAGAAGCCATTTGAATGCGGACGTATATCGGAACACTGTAGCCTACGCGATCAGCCGTGCAATCACGCTCGAGCGTCAGCGGCTTCGGGAGCTGATTGAGAGTCGCTACGGCCAAAGTCGCGCCGATTTCACGGTGGACGAAGCGATTCGCGCGGCAAACCAGTACCACGGCGTTTGTTCTTTCTACAAAGGCTTGGAACTGGTCCTGGCGTCCGTCGAGGGCGACCAGCGGACCCGCGCGGCGGAAGCCCGCCGAGCGCAGATCGAAGAGCTCGAACAGCAGATCCGCCGGTATCGTGAACAGATGCTCGCGTTGCGAAAGGAGGAGGACCGCCAACCGTACCAGGAGAGGATCGACGAGCTGCTCGCTCGCATCCAAGCTCTGACGCTCGCAGGCGTCCCGGTGCCCGCCGGCACCAGCGATCCGAATCAGCCACCTGGCCAACGCGAGGATCCGTCCGACGATGCCCGCCAGACCGAGGATCAGACGCAGGACGAGGACGGCGATCAACAAACGGATGCGCCATGAGTCTCACCAGTCCGGCCATTGGTGTGCGACCGAAGATCGCGATGGCCTGGCTGCCGCCCTCGCGAATGGAGACGAAGCAGTGGGGCGCATTCGAAATCGAAGCCGATTCGTGGAGCAGGATCGTGCCGATCGGGCGCCTGTAAAGCGGCCATTTGCAGGAATCGCCGTCACTTAGTTGAAACGCGCCGGACAGAGCGTCATGGCGGTTGCAAAGGCGCCGGATTTGCGCCTATCCCATGTCAATATTCCACAGGGAGGAAAGCATGGCACAAGGAAGGCAGAGTGGCTTGCAGAGGCCGGTTACGCCGTCGAAGGAGCTCGCCGCGATAACCGGTTCGGACGCGCTGCCCCGCAGCCAGGTCGTCAGCAAGATCTGGGACCATATCAAGAAGAACAACCTTCAGGACCCGAACAACAAGCGCAACATCAAGGCCGACGACAAGCTCCGCGCCATCTTCGGCAAGGACGAGGTCTCGATGTTCGAGATGAACAAGCATCTGTCGCGCCACCTGAGCTAGACGGACCGTTCGGCCGGGCCAGCCCGGCGCGATGAGCAAAGCCGCCCGCCCGGCAACTCCGGGACGGGCGGTTTTCTTTTGCGCAGCGGTCGGGCTCAGGCGGGCGCGAGATCAGCCGCGCCAGCGAAGGCCGATCCACAAGGTGCGCGGAGTCGCGCGTTCGATGATGCCGGCGCCCGAGATACCGGCGACGACGCGCGCATCGGTGAGATTCTCGGCCCGTGCCTCCAGCGCCAGCGATCCTCGGAGCGGGACGAGAGCGGTGGCGTCGAAGGTCAGCGCGTCGGGGATAAGCTGGCGGTTCAGGTCGTCCTCGAACTGGACGCCGGCATAGCGGGCGCCGAGCGCCGCCCTCGCGCCCCCCTCGCTTCGCCAGGAGAGGCGAACCGAGGCGCTGTGGCGCGGCGCCTGAGCGGGGCGCAGCCGGTCGAGCGGGGCGGCGCTGCCGTCGGCGCGAAGCCCGGCATCGGCGAAGCTGTAGCCGGCGGCCAAGCTGAAGCGGCGCCAGGCGAAAGCCGCGTCGAGCTCGACGCCGCGGCTGACCACGGCGCGGACGTTCTGCCGCTGCCGGTACTG
>DASZEO010000431.1:0-3186 GCA_035940755.1 Allosphingosinicella sp.
AACGGTTTAGAGGGTCGAAATGGCCGGCCACAGCAAGTTCAAGAACATCATGTACCGCAAGGGCGCTCAGGACAAGAAGCGCTCGGCGATGTTCTCCAAGCTCTCGCGCGAGATCACCGTCGCGGCGAAGGCGGGGCTCCCGGATCCCGACGCCAATCCGCGGCTGCGCGCCGCGGTGCTCGCGGCTCGGGCGCAGTCCATGCCCAAGGACAATATTCAGCGCGCGGTCGACAAGGCCACCGGCGGCGACGCCGAGAATTACGAGGAGATTCGCTATGAAGGCTTCGGCCCCGGCGGCGTTTCGCTGGTGGTCGAGGCGCTGACCGACAATCGCAACCGCACCGCCACCAACGTGCGGACGATCTTCTCGAAGAACGGCGGCAATCTGGGCGCGTCGGGCTCGGTGACTCACGCTTTCGAGCGGCTCGGCCTGATCGCCTATCCACCTTCGGCGGGCGATTCCGACAAGGTGCTCGAGGCGGCGATCGACGCCGGTGCCGAGGACGTGGAGTCGGACGAGGAGGGGCACCAGGTGTGGACCTCGATCGACGATCTCCACCCCGTCGCCCGCTCGCTCGAGGGCGCGCTGGGGCCGGCGGAGAGCGTCGGCCTCGCCTGGCGTCCGCAGACCTCGGTCGACGTGTCAGGCGACGATGCCGAGCAGCTGGTCAAGCTGATCGAGACGCTCGAAGAGGACGACGACATCCAGACCGTCTGGGGAAATTATGAAATGTCCGAAGAGGTGATGGAGCGGCTCGCCTGAGCGAGCCGCCTTGGCTCCAGCGTCCCTATTCGGGGATCACCGTCACCGCGCGGCGGTTCTGCGACCAGGCGTAATCGTTCGAGCCTTCCACCGCCGGTCGTTCCTTGCCCCAGCTGATCGTCGTCATCCGGCTCGCCGCGATACCGCGCGACTGAAGGTAGTCGCGGGCGGCGTTGGCGCGGCGGTCGCCGAGCGCGAGGTTATATTCGCGGGTGCCGCGCTCGTCGGCATGGCCCTCGATCGTCACCCGCACGCCCGAATTGCGGTTCAGCCACTCGGCCTGCGCATCGAGCGTGGCCCGGTCCTGCGCGTCGACCGCATAGGAATCGAAGTCGAAGAAGATCCGGTCGCCGGCCTGGCCGACGCTCTGCAGGAAGTCCGCGCGCGAGCCGGGCACGGCCGCTCCGATCGTGCCATCCTGGGTCCCGGCCGTGTCTTCGCCCGGATTGGTCGAGCTTGCCGGCTCGGGCGGCAGGTCGGCGGCGCGCCTCGACCGGCAGCCGCCGACGAGCGCCAAGGCGACGGCGAGGATCGCCACGCTGGTTGTTCTCTTCATGATTCACTCCTCTCGCAAACGCGTGATCGATGGAAATTTAGTCCCGAAGCGGCGACCAGGCCGGGTCGGATCCGCCGAGCGGGGTCGGCACCTGACGCGTGGCGCCGCTCGCCACGTCGACGTACCACAGCTGGCCGAAGCTGGCGCCGCGGGTGAACATCACCGCCCGCCCGTTGGGCGCCCAGGTCGGCCCTTCGGCGTAGCCGCCGCCGGTCAGCAGCCGCTCGCCCGATCCGTCGGGGGCCATCACGCCGATCCGGAAGCTGCCGGTGCGGGTGAAGGCGATGAGGTCGCCGCGCGGGCTCCACACCGGCGTCGCATAGCCGCCGCCGCCGAAGCTGATGCGGCGCTGGTTCGATCCGTCCGCGTTCATGACGTAGATCTGCTGGCTGCCGCCGCGGTCGCTCTCGAAGGCGATCCGGCTGCCGTCGGGCGAATAGGAGCCGCCGGTGTCGATGCCGGGCGAATTGGTCAGCCGCTGCGGAGTGCCGCCCGAGACGGGTATCCGGTAGATGTCGGTGTTGCCGTTCACGGCCATCGAGAAGATGATGTAGCGGCTGTCGGGCGAGTAGCGCGGGGCGAAGGTCATGTAGGGCCCGGACACGAGCGGCCGGGTGCGGCCGGAATCGAGCTCGTAGACCATCACCCGCGGCCGCTCGTCCTGATAGGTCATGAAGGTGATGGTCTGCTGGTTGGGCGCGAAGCGCGGGGTCAGCACCGTCCACTGGCCGTTGGTGAGGAAGCGATGGTTGGCGCCGTCATAGTCCATCATGGCGAGCCGTTTGATCCGCCGCCGGGCCGGGCCGGTCTCGGATACGTAGACGATGCGCGTGTCGAAATAGGCGCCCTCGCCGGTGAGACGCGAATAGACCGAGTCGGCGCAGCGGTGCGCCGCGCGGCGCCAGTCGGGCGGGCGCACGACATAGCCTTGGCGGGTGAGCTCCGACTGGGCGGCGACGTCGTAGACGTAGCAGCCGACGGTGAGCGTGCCGTCGGGGTTGGACTGCACGTACCCCTGGATGAGGTTCTGGGCGCCGGTGGTCGAGAAATAGCCGAAGTCGGGCGCCGTGACCTGCGGGAAGGTCGGCGCCTGAAGCCCGCTCGGTCCGATCGGCGTGAACAGCCCGGAATTGCGAAGGTCCGCGGACACGATCTCCGCCACCTGCCGCCCGAGAGCCGAGGTGTCCCCGGCGGGCGTGCTCGCCGGCTGGGGCGTGGGCATGTAGGGTACGGCGACGGGTATCGCCGCCGTCACGCCTTGGCCGACGCGAATAGGCTCGTCCTCCTCCTCGGCGGGCGGCGCCGCGGGCTGATCTTGGGCCGCGGTAGGGGCCGACCAGGCCCAGAGCGAGAGCACCGCAAGGAGCGTCTTCAGGAGCGACAAGGGCTTCATTAGGATTGCCTCGGATCAAATTGATACGTGAATTGGCGCCAGCCTCGCGGCACGTCGTAATATTCGGCCGGGAGCCCGCGGATTGGTGTGCAGGCACGGACGATTGCGAGGGCCAGATCGCGCATCCGCTGCTCGTAGATCCGGAGCGCAGGGTTGTCGTTGCGGACGTGCACGACTTGGGCGCTCGCCAAGCTGCCGTTCGGATTCAGGCTGACACGAACGTCCACTTTGATCGCCGCTGCCTCGGGTGAGGGCAGCGGCTGGCGCTCGCAGGGGATGAGGGCGCGCCGAATCGCCGCGTTGATGCTAGCTCGCGCTTCGCCCGACACCGTTGCCGACGGGCGGGAGGTCCGAGACGGCGAGGGGTCCGGGCCGAGGCCCTTGAGCAGGTCCGGGCCGATCCGCGAGCGGCGGTTGCGCTCGCCGGTGCCGGCACTGCGCTGCGGCGGCGCCGGGCGCTGCGGCGTCGGCTGA
>DASZEO010000432.1:0-1780 GCA_035940755.1 Allosphingosinicella sp.
AGACCTTCGCCGCCACCTGGCTCGCGCCGCGGCTCGGCGCGTTCCAGGTCAAGCATGCCGACCTCGCGGTTCGCCTCAGCACCGACAACCGCCTCGTCGATTTTTCGACGGGCGAATTCCACGCCGCGATCCGGATCGGGCGCGGCGGCTGGCCGGGCCTCAAATGCCATTTCCTGCTGCGCTCGCACGTCACGCCGATCTGCAGCGCCGAGTTTCAGGCGAGGCACCGCCTCGAACGGCCCGAGCAGCTGCTCGACGTGCCGTGGCTGAGCCCGAGCGATTCCTGGTGGTGGGAGTGGCTGCGCGAAGCGGGCGTCGAGGCCGAAATGGTGCAGTCGCTTCCGGGACTCGTGCTCGACAACCAGGTGATGGAGGCCAACGCCGCTTTTTCGGGGGCGGGCATTGGCATGATGACGCCGATGTTCTGGCGGCGCGAGCTCGCCGCCGGGCGGCTGGTCCAGCCCTTCGCGCACCTGCATTTTCCGGGCACCAGCCACTGGCTCGTCTATCCCGAAGGGCGGCGCTCTCAGCCGAAGATCGCCGCCTTTCGCGAATGGCTGTTGGCCGAGCTTCGGGAGGCGGCGAAGAGCGAGCCGCCCGAGGTGTTCGCCGAGCCGTCCTTCAGCTGACCTGCGGCGCTTCTGCCGTATCAGCGTCGATGGTCGTCTCGCGGCGCCTCAGCGCGGGGCCGATGCGGCGGCGGATCAGGCGGATCAGCCACCACACGAGCAGCGCCAGCAGCACCCACGGCAGCAGAGTGACCAAGACGATGAACAGCACCGACACGCCGTCGAGGAAGTTGTCGACGGCCTGGTCGAGCGTCCGGCGGAACGAAGGCCGGGAGCGGAGGCCGGGAGCGACGTCGCCCGAGCCGTATTCGAACGTCATCGGCGTGGTGGCGAGCGTTTCCTGCTGCTCGTCGCGGCTGGCGCGGGCGGCACGGATCGACTGGCGCAGCTGCTGAGCGTCATATTCGAGCTGCGACTTCTGCCCCGCCGCCTGGCCGCCGCGGGCGAGCTGCGCCTCGATCCGCCGCAGCTCCTCCTCCATCTCGGCGATGTTGCGTCCGGCGGTGCGGATGCCGGTGCCGACGTCGGTGCCGGTGATCTCGGCGTCGACCATCATGCCCTCGGCGCGGGTGACGGCCTCCACTCCGGCCTGGCCGAAGCGGCGCGCGATGCCCGGCTCGAGCTTGAAGGACAGCGACGCCTGGATGTCGCGGTCGTTGACGACCCGGTAGCGCATGCCCGTGATCCGGCAGCGGGTGATTCCGAGCTGCTCGCAGGTGCGGGCATGCTGCTCCTGCAGCGGCGCAATGCGCTCGGCCGCCAGCCGGAAGGCATAGCGGTAGTTGAATGCGACCCCAGGCGCAGCCGTAGGACTGACGTTCGGCCCGGCATTGGCGTCGGTCGCCGCCCGCTCGGCCGGCGGCGGCGGAGCGGAAGCGGGAGCCGCTTCATCGACGTCGTAGGTCTTGAGGTCCTCCCTCTGCTGGCTCGGCTCCGGTCGGCTGCAGCTGGCGGCGATGACCACGAGCGGGAGGAGCGGGAGCAGTCGGCGCATGGCAGGCCTCCTTTTGAGGGAGCTACTCTACCATAGCGGTTGACTTACACCAAGCGCAAAACGCTACGGCTGCGCAATCACCTGCGAACCAGCACGGCCGGTCACCAGCGCGGCGATGGCGGCGGCGATCTTGGCGCCGCCGCGGGCCGAGGGCTCGATCGGGTTCGCATAATCCTCGTCCTCGCCGCAGATCAGCCGCAGGTCGATCAGCGCGAGC
>DASZEO010000433.1:0-2366 GCA_035940755.1 Allosphingosinicella sp.
CAACCAGGCGCAGAAGGTGAGGGCGCTGATCGCGCGCGACTTCGAACGCGTGTGGAGCGAATGCGATCTGCTGCTCACGCCGACCGCGCCCTCCGCCGCCTTCGCGCTCGGCGAAAAGAGCGCCGACCCGATTGCCATGTACCTGAACGATGTCTTCGCCGTCCCCGCCAGCCTGGCCGGCCTGCCCGCAATGTCGGTACCGGCCGGCCTCGACGGCCAGGGCCTGCCGCTGGGCCTCCAGATCGTCGGCAAGGCGCTGGACGAGCAGGGCGTCCTCAACGCCGGCCTGGCCCTTGAGGAACGCGCCGGCTTCACGGCAAGACCGGAGGCCTGGTGGTGAGCGACTATCGCATCCGCGGCGCCACCGGCGACTGGGAGGTCGTGATCGGCCTGGAGGTCCATGCGCAGATCGTCTCGAAGGCGAAGCTCTTCTCCGGCGCCTCCACCGAGTTCGGCGCCGAGCCCAACAGCCAGGTATCGCTGATCGACGCCGCCATGCCCGGCATGCTGCCGGTGCCGAACGGCGAGTGCATCCGCCAGGCGGTTCGCACCGGCATGGCGCTGAATGCGAAGATCAACGCCTGGTCGCGCTTCGACCGCAAGAACTATTTCTACGCGGACCTTCCGCAGGGGTACCAGATCAGCCAGCTCTACCACCCGATCGTCGGCGAGGGCGTGGTCGAGATCGAGGCGGGCGAGGGGGAGCCGAAAAGCGTCGGCATCGAGCGGATCCACATCGAGCAGGACGCCGGCAAGATGCTTCACGACCAGCATCCCAGCCTCTCCTATGTCGACCTCAATCGCTCCGGCGTGGCGCTGATGGAGATCGTGTCCCGGCCGGACATGCGCAGCCCCGACGAAGCGGGCGCCTATGTCCGCAAGCTTCGCTCGATCCTCCGCTACGTCGGCAGCTGCGACGGCAACATGGAGCAGGGGTCGATGCGCGCCGACGTCAATGTCAGCGTCCGCCGCCCCGGCGAGCCGCTCGGCACGCGCTGCGAAATCAAGAACGTCAATTCGGTCCGCTTCGTCCAGGCCGCCATCGAATATGAAGCGAGCCGGCAGGTCGACATCCTCGAGAGCGGCGGCACGATCGTCCAGGAAACCCGGCTGTTCGATCCCGACAAGGGGGAGACACGCTCGCTTCGCTCCAAGGAGGAGGCGCACGACTACCGCTATTTCCCCGATCCCGATCTGCTGCCGCTGGAGCTGAGCGACGCATTCCTCGACGATTGCCGCGCCTCGCTGCCCGAGCTGCCCGACGCGAAGCGCCGCCGCTATCAGGAGCGGCTCGGCCTGCCGCCCTACAATGCCGCCGTGCTCACCGCCGAGGTCGAGTCGGCGCGCTGGTTCGAAGCCCTGCTCGAGCAGGTCGGCGATGAGCATGCGCAGCGCGCCTCCAACTGGGTCATCTCCGACCTGTTCGGCGCGTTGAACCGCCTCGGCAAGGGCATCGAGGAAAGCCCCGTCACGCCCGCCCAGGGCGCCGAATTGCTCCGCCTCGTCGCCGACGGCACCTTGTCGGGGACCCTCGCCAAGCAGGTGTTCGAGATCATGCTCGAGACCGGTGAGGATCCCGGCGCGATCGTCGAGGCGCGCGGGCTGAGGCAGACCAGCGACACCGGCGCCATCGAGGCCGTCATCGCCGACGTCCTCGCCGCCAACCAGGACAAGGTCGCCGAGTATCGCGGCGGCAAGGACAAGTTGTTCGGCTTCTTCGTCGGCCAGACGATGAAGGCGATGGCCGGCAAGGCCAACCCGCAGGTCGTCAACGAACTGCTGAGGAAAGCGCTCGCCTAGGGCCGTCCGGCCCCGCGACTCGCCGGGAACCTTTTCCAGGCGACCCCATCCAATGCCTCGAGCAAGCAAGGGGAGGTGCGCGTGGACTTTTGTGAAATCAGCGAAGCGGTTCCGGCTTCCGACGTGCCAACCCGGGCGGGTGATTCCGTCCGGCCAAGTCGCTTCGAGGTGGAGCGGGCGGTCCGCACCCTCATCGCCGCCGCGGGCGACGATCCGGATCGCGAGGGCCTTCGCGACACGCCGGCGCGGGTCGCCCGCGCCTATGGCGAGTGGTTTTCGGGCTACGAGACCGACCCGCGAGCCTTGCTCCAGCGCGTCTTCAGCGAAAGCGAGGATTATCAGGAGACGGTGCTGCTTCGGTCCATTCCGCTGGTCTCGACCTGCGAGCATCACCTCGCCCCGATCGCCGGCCGCGCCCATGTCGCCTACCGGCCCAACGGTCGAGTCGTCGGCATCTCCAAGCTCTCGCGCCTGGTCGACGCCTTCGCTCGGCGGCTGCAGCTGCAGGAGCGCCTCACCAACCAGATCGCGCACACGCTCGACGACGTGCTGAAGCCGCGCGGCGT
>DASZEO010000434.1:0-4335 GCA_035940755.1 Allosphingosinicella sp.
GGTGAGAGCGGTGCTCGACCGCAGCCGGCGCGAGCGTCCCTCGGGGTCGGCCTGGACGGCGCTGGCGATGCTGTCGTGCATCGGCATTGCGGCGCCCGTGGCGGCGATGCAGCTGGTCGCCGCCGAGCCGCCTGCGCCGGCTATTCACCCAAACGTTGCGGCAGCGGCGGTGCCGGCTGTGGAGCATGCAATGGCTGCCGTTCCCGCTATTCCGGACGTGGCTCCCGCCGTTGAGCACGCCATGGCTGCCACGCTGCCGCGGATTCCCGCCATCGTCGCCGGTGCCACCTCCGCGGTGCCTGCCGAAGAGGTGGAGCAAGCGCTGCGTGAGGCCGAGCTCGAGCTTCGCCACGCGCCGCATCTCACCCGCCGGCAGCTGCGCACCGCCATGCGCCAGGCCGAGGCCGCCCGTGCCGAGGCTCGCGCCGTCTCGCACCGGGAGATCAGGACCGCGATGCGCGAGCTCGAGCGGGTGCAGCGCGATCTGCCGCGGCAGCTGGCGGCGGCCCATGCGGGCATCGTGGCGGGCGCGGAAGGGATGCTTCGCGGCGCCGAAGGCATGGAGCGCGGCGCGCGCAACATGGAGCGCGAGGCCGACCGGCTGCTGGATCGCGACTATCGGGAGCGCCAGATCGCCCGCGCACGCGCCCGCGGCGAGACCGTCACCCACGAGGACCTGCTCGAGGCCGCCGAAGGGCTTCGCGAAGGGGCCGAGGGCCTGCGCGAGGGTGCGCAGGACATGCGCGAATCCGCCGCGGAGATGCGCGAGCGCGACGAAGACTGAGAAAGTTCGCTTTCCCCCGGGGAACCAGCGAGAATGGCGGGAGGAATGCAGGCCGCCCGCCATTCTTCTCCACCCGCCCTCAGGCGGGCGCGGCGGGCCGGGCTTGAATGCGGAAAACCCTTTCCTACCTAAGCGTAAGCGTAAGCGTCGTCGTACCCCCCCTTTGCGGCGGCGTGACGCGCCCTCCTTCGCAAGAAGGCGGGCGCTCCTCCCTGAACCTGGCCACCCCACGAACCGTGGGGTGGTCATTTTTTCATTCCGCGGCGATCGCCTCGCCCGCTCCGAGCAGCCTCGCCTCGAGCGCCTGGACCACCGCCTCGACGAGCCGGCAGGCGCCGGCGAAGCCGGGGCCGGGCGAGCGCAGGTCGACGTCGAGATAGTCCGACCGGTCGATCTCGATCTGGATGGCGTGGATGCCGCGGTCGGGACGGCCGTGGCGTCCGACGATATAGCCCCCCGCATAAGGCGTGTTGCAGGCGGTGCGGTAGCCGAGCGCACGCGCCGTCGCCACCGCCGCGTCGATCAGGTGAGGCGCGGTGGTGGTGCCGTAGCGGTCGCCGAACACGACGCTTTCCTGCACCGGCCCGCCCGGCAGCCCGCGCGGCGGCATCGAATGGCAGTCGAGCAGCACCGCCGCCCCGAACCGCTCGCGCGCGTCGTGGAGCGCCCGCTCCAGAGCCGCGTGGTAGGGGCGGTGGATCTCCTCGATGCGCCGGGCGAGCTCGGCATGGCTGATGCGCTCGTTCCAGATCGCCCCCACTCCGGTAATCCGGGAGGGCACCAGCCCGATCCCGCCGCGGGTTCGCGCCGTCTGCAAGATCCGCCCCGGCGTCGGCAACGCGACGATCGCCGGATCGATCTCGCGCTCGTCGCGGTTGAGGTCGATCTCGGCGCGAGGCACGCGGGCGATGAAGGCCGTGGCGCCGGCGGCGGTGGCACGCCAGACGAGCCGGTCGGACAGCCTGTCCTCGAGCGTCTCCAGGATCGTCACCGGCAGCCGCGCCGCCTTGAGCAGGTGCGGCCGGTAGTCGCGGCCCGCATGGGGCACCGACAGCACCACCGGCGAAGCGGGCCGTTCCGGTCCGATCCGTTCGAAGGGTGGCGGAGCCGCAAACTCGCTCATGCCGGCGCAGAAGTAGAGCCACGGCGGCACCGGCGCAATCATACCGGCGCGCCGGCTGGAAAATATTAATCGCTTCGCGCATAAGCGGGGCGGGAAGCGGCGCTCGAATGCGCCGGGTTGGGAGCGCGCATGCTGAGGATTCTCCTCGCCGAAGACGACGAATCGATGCGCGTCTATCTTGCCCGGGCGCTGGAGCGGGTCGGCTATATCGTGACGGCGGTGGACCGCGGCACGGCGGCGCTGCCGCTGCTCGAGAGCGAGCCCTTCGACCTGCTGCTGACGGACATCGTCATGCCGGAGATGGACGGCATCGAGCTTGCGCAGAAAGCCGCCGCCGCGGCGCCCGACATCCGGGTGATGTTCATCACCGGCTTCGCCGCGGTCGCGCTCAAGGCGGGCAGGAAGGCGCCCGACGCCAAGGTGCTGTCCAAGCCTTTCCATCTCAAGGACCTGGTCGCGGAGGTGCAGCGGATGTTCCAGTCCGAGGACCAGCACGGCCGGTTGTAGCGGCGGGCCGAAGACGCCTCGCGTGCCCGGCTACGTCGCTCCCGGGGCCGTCTCCGGCATTCTGAGCAGGATCGGCAGGACGCCGAGGGCGACGAGCGCGATCATCACGCCGGGGACGAGCGGCGAGCCGGTGCGGTCCATCAGAAGCTGCGCGGCCCAGGGGGTGAGGCCGCCGAAGATGGCAGTGGCGCCGGTCGCTCCCAAAGCGAGGCCGCTGACCCGTCCTTCGCCGGTGAACTGCTCGGCCGTCGCGACCGCCCCGACCGCGCTTACGCCTCCGGCGACGCAGGCGAGGACGACGGCGCCGAGCAGCGCCCGGCCGGGCGAGCCGCTCGCCATCAGCGAGAACATCAGGATCGGGAGTAGGGCGCTGCACGCGACGAGGATCAGGAGGACCAGCTTGCGCCCGGTCCGGTCCGACATCGCGCCCGCGAGTGGAGTAACGAGGATCACCGCGACGGCCGCCATGGTCGAGAGCCGCAGCGACTCGCCCTCGCCGAGCGATCCCGCGGAGGTGAGGAAGGCGGGGACGTAGGTAATTCCGACATAGTAGGTGATCGAGCCGAGCGCGGAGATGGCGAAGGCGCGCCCGACGCCCCGCCGCTGATCGGTGAAGGCGTGGCGCAGCGGACTGGGCGGGATCGTACCCGCGTTGCGCTGCCGCTCGAAATCGGGCGATTCCTCCATCGTCGCGCGGGCTATCCAGACGCTTCCGGCGAGCGCTGCGCCGACCAGGAAAGGGATGCGCCAGCCCCAGGCTTCGAGATCGGCGTTGGACATGACGCTCACGGTCAGCGCCGAGACGCCCACGGCGAGAAGGGCGCCGATCTCGCTCGCCGCGGCGGCGCAGGAGGTGACGAGGCCGCGCTTCTCCTTCGCCGCGCCTTCGAGCAGGTAGGCGACGACGCCGGTATATTCGCCGCCGACCGAGAAGCCCATCACGCAGCGCAGCAGGAAGAGGAGCCACGCCGCGGCGGGCCCGATCTGCGCCGCGGTCGGCAGAAGCGCCGTCAGCAGCATGGCGAACGACATGATCGCCATCGACAGCAGAAGCATCGGCAGGCGCCCGCGCCGATCGCCGATATGGCCGAAGACGACGGCGCCTACCGGCCGCGCCAGATAGGCGACGGCGAAGCCGCCGAGGGTGGCGGCCAGCGAGCCCTCGCCGCCGCCGAAGAAGACCCGCGACAATATCGTCGCGAAGTAGAGGTAGAGGGTGAAATCGTACCATTCGACGATGGTCGAGAGCGCGGCGATGACCGTCGAGCGGCGGGAGACGCCGACGCGCGGCGCCTCGGCCGGGTCCTCAGTCATGGTCCTGGGCGGGTTCACCATTGCCGAGGCTTAGCGGCGGCACGGCTCGGCGTCCCGGCAAACTTGCCGCGCCCGCACCCGCCTTGCGCGCCGCCGCCGCTGTCCCTAGATAGCCGCGTCGTGGGCGTGTAGCTCAGTGGTAGAGCACTGTGTTGACATCGCAGGGGTCGCAAGTTCAATCCTTGCCACGCCCACCATTTCCCCTCCTCCATCTCAGAAATTATAGGCGCGCTCGCCGTGGTCGGCGATGTCGAGGCCTTCGCGCTCGGAGTCGGGATCGACCCTGAGGCCGATCGTGTATTTGACGGCGGCGAACGCGATTGCCGAGGCGGCGGCGGACCAGGCGACGGCGACGATCACCGCCTCGATCTGGACCAGCGTCTGCGACAGCATCGAGTAATCCGGTCCCCGAAAGCCGCCGAGCAAAGGCGAGGAGACGATGCCGGTGCCGATCGAGCCGACGATCCCGGCGAGGCCGTGGATTCCGAACACATCGAGGCTGTCGTCCAGCCTGAGGCGGTGCTTGAGGCTGCCGACGAAGCCGTAGCAGGCCAGGGGGGCGGCAATGCCGAGCAGGATCGCCCCCGCCACGCCCGAACTGCCCGCC
>DASZEO010000435.1:0-2004 GCA_035940755.1 Allosphingosinicella sp.
CGGTCCTGCCGGGCGCGGAAGCGGTAGATCTGTTCGCCTGATTGCTCAGAGCACGCGGCGCGCCTGACGGGCGATCTGCGGCGCGGCGGCGTCGATCCGCTCTGCGAGGCGGCTGAGCCGCCGCACCGGCACCGCCGGGAAAAGGTGGTGCTCGCCTTATTCCGCTCCCCAGTCCATCTGCGTCCGGCACAGCCGCGCGCAGATTGCCGAAGTGGCAATGAAGGCGAAGCTGCCGGTCGGGTCCGGCTGAGGCCCGTAGAAGAGGAGCGCGATGGCGGTGCCGGCGGCGGCGCCGACCGCCGTCCACAGGGCGGCGGAGCGCGCGGCCGCATTGGTGTCCCCGATCGCCTTCATCACCGCCGATCCCACCAGGTTCGGCAAGAAGCCAATGATGAAGCCCGCCATCGTGGCGGCCATGACGAGGCCGAAATCAAGATCCTGCGCTCGCACCACGATCGGGTGCGGCAGCTGCAGATAGGCCGAGGCGGCCGCGAAGCTCGCCAGGAACAGCGGCCCGGCCGCGGCCGACGCAATCAGCGCGGCGCGCACAGGCGATCCGGTGTCGTACATTCGATTTGCCTCCTTCCGAGGGGAAGCCGCGCCCGCGGCGCCGGCGCCCGCGGCTTCCTCAGGCGGGCGTGACCGTGGCGGCGCCGCCGTAGATCAGCCAGTCGTTCACCTTGCGCCCGAAGCGGGCGATGGCGGTCATGTTGAAGAAGTGCATGCCGCCGAGCACGAGCACGGCGAGGCCGACCTTGCCGCTAAGGAAGCGAATCGCCTCGGGCAAAGTGGTCGGCTCGGCTCCCACGCTCAGCGTCAGGGTGATGAAGCCGATGTTGACGAGGTAGAAGCCGACCACGAGCAGGTGGTTGGTCGACCGGGCGAGCACTTCATTGTGGCCGAAGCACTGGATCAGGAACACCTCGCCGTTGCGCGACAAGGTTCTCGCCACCCAGATGGTGATCCCGATCGAGATGGAGAGATAAAGGGCGTAGGCGGTCTCAACCATGGCATGTTCCTTTCTTCGCCTTCTTCTGAACAAACAGAAATGAGTGGATGCGGCTTCGCGTTGCCACGATGATCTGCAGCGGCTCCTAAGGTTTCGGTTTGGCGCGGGGCGAGACGAAGCGCGCGACCTTGCCGCCCAGCTTCATCAAGGTGACCAGCGTCGGCTTCGGCAGCAGGCGGACCTGCTCGTACCAGTTGCCGAGCGTGGAGATGAACTCATGCATCCGGGTGACCCGCTCGCGCACCTGCGGCGGCGCCGATTCGTCCTTCTTCAGCCGCTCGGACAGCTCGGCGAGCAGCTGGATCGTGGGGTCGATCTCGCGGCGCTTGCGTTCGGCGGCGATCCGCATGAGCATGTCCCACAGATCGGTCTCGGCGACGAAATGGTCGCGCCGGTCGCCTTCGACATGGACCCTGCGGACGATGCCGTAGCCCTGCAGCTCCTTGAGCGCCGTCGACACGTTGGAGCGCGCGAGTCGGAGTTGCTCGACCAGGTCGTCCGCCGGCAGCGGGCGGTCGGAGAGATAAAGAAACGCGTGCACCTGCGCCACCGAGCGGTTGACGCCCCATTGCGTGCCCATCTCGCCCCAGTGGAGGATGAAGGCTTTGGCGTCGGGATGGTCGAACAGCGGCATATCGGTTCTTTCTGTAAAAACAGAAATAGCAGAACGATCGGGCCGCCGTCAAGCCGCTGGGTAGGGCAGGGATGCGCTAGTCCGCGTCGCCTCCGCCGCCGCTGGAGTCACCGCCGATCGCCGCGTCGCTGGCGCTGAGCTGGGGATCCTCGGCGTCGACGACGAGATCGGCTTCGTCCTCGCTCTCTTCGATCTTGGCTGCGGAGACGACATGCTCGCCCTCGGCGACGCTGAACAGGGTGACGCCCTGAGTGTTGCGGCCCATGATCCGGATGTCGCCGACCATGGTCCGGATCATCTTCGCCTGGTCGGTGACGAGCATGATCTGCTCGCCGTTGCTGGCCGGGAAGCTGGCGACGAC
>DASZEO010000436.1:0-4668 GCA_035940755.1 Allosphingosinicella sp.
GGTGGGCGGCGACCTGCCGGGCTGGCTCACCAGCCTCTTTCGCCGCGCCGGCGCGACTGCGCTGACGGACCGCCGCGGCGAGTGCGTCTATGCCGGCTGCCCCCATTACCGCCGCTGCTTCATCGAGCGGGCGGCGCGGGCCAGCGACGGCGCCGACCTCGTCATCGCCAACCACGCCTTGGTGATGGTCAACGCGGCGCGCGGCAGGGACGGCGGCCAGCCGCCGGCGCGCATCGTCTTCGACGAGGGGCATCATTTGTTCGACGCCGCCGATTCCACTTTCGCGGCAGCGTTGACGGGCCAGGAGACGATCGAGCTGCGCCGCTGGATCATCGGGCCGGAGGGGAAGTCGCGCGGCCGCCGGCGCGGCCTGGCGGCCCGGCTGATGGACGTCGCCTCCTACGACGAGGCGGGCGCTGCGGCGCTCGAAGCGGCGGTGCAGATGGCAGGCGCTCTACCGAGCGAGAGCTGGCTGCAGCGCATCGCCGAAGGCATGCCGTTCGGGCCGGTCGAAAAGCTGCTCGCGGCGGTGCGCGGCACCGTCTACGCGCGCGCCACGGCGCAGGACGCCGGCTATGGCCTCGAAACCGAGCTTGCCGAACCCGACGCGGCATTGGTCGAGGCGGCGGCGCCGGCGCTCGAGGCGCTGGAGCTTCTGCTGCGGCCGCTGGTCGCGCTGGGCAAGAGGCTGGAGGCGGTGCTCGAGGACGCGCCGGACTGGCTCGACCCGCAGGCACGCGCCCGCGTCGAAGGCGCGATCGGCGGCCTTGCCTGGCGCACCCAGACCCTCTCTTCGTGGATCGGGCTCGCGGCTCGGATCGGCGGGCCCGCCGACGCCGATTTCGTCGACTGGCTGGCCGTCGACCGGGTTGAGGGGCGGGAATATGATGTCGGGCTCCACCGCCACTGGCTGGACCCGACCCGGCCGCTCGCCGAAGCGGTGCTCAAGCCCGCCCACGGCGTCCTCGTCACTTCCGCGACGCTGCGCGGCGGCAGCGGCGAGTGGGCCAATGCCGAAGCGCGGACCGGCGCCTGCCACTTCACCCATCCGATCGGCCGCTTCGAAGCGGCCAGCCCGTTCGACTATGCCGCGAACAGCGAAGTGCTGATCGTCACCGACGTGAAGAAGGGGGACACGGCCGCCCTTGCCGGCGCCTTTGCGCGGCTGATCGAGGCGGCGCAGGGCGGCACGCTGGGTCTGTTCACCGCGATCCAGCGGCTTCGGGCGGTCCATGCCCGCATTGCCGACCGCTTGGCCCGCGGCGGGCTGCCGCTCTACGCCCAGCATGTCGATCCGATCGACACCGGAACGCTGGTGGACATCTTTCGCGACGATCCGCGCGCGTCGCTGCTCGGCACCGACGCGCTTCGCGACGGCGTGGACGTGCCCGGCGATTCGCTGCGGCTGGTGGTGATGGAGGGGGTGCCGTGGCCGCGGCCGACCGTCCTCCACGCCGCGCGCCGCGCCGCCGCGCTTCGCCAGGCGGAGGATCAGCGCGGCGGCACCTCCTATGACGACCGTGTGGTTCGCGCGCGGCTCGCCCAGGCCTTCGGCCGGCTGATCCGCCGCCAGCACGACCGCGGCCTCTTCGTGCTGCTGTCGGCCGCGACGCCGTCGCGGCTGCTCGGCGCCTTTCCCGCCGGGGTGCGGGTGTCGCGCGTTCCGGTCGCGGAGGCGATCGAGCGGGTGAGATGGCGGCTGACAAGCGGCGAGGCGGCAAGCTATCCGGTCCAACGCGATGAAGATACTGACGCTGCTGCGCCACGCTAAGTCCGGCTGGGACGATCCGGTCGGCCGCGACTTCGACCGGCCGCTCAACCGCCGTGGGCGAAAGGCGGCGCGGATCGTCGGAGCTGAGATGCGCGCGCAGGGCCTGGAGTTCGACAGCGTCATCGCTTCGCCGGCCGTGCGCGTGGTCGAAACGCTCACCGATGTCGCGGAGGGCTATGGCAGCCCGATCGAGGCCGCTTACGATCCGCGCCTGTACCTCGCTTCGGTCGCGACCCTGATCGACGCGATCCATGCCGCCGACGATGCCGCCGAGCGGCTGCTGGTGGTCGGCCACAATCCCGGGCTGGAGCGGCTCGCGCTTGAGCTCGCCGGGGCCGACGGCGACGACGCGTTGCGCGAGGAAATGGCAGTCAAATATCCGACTGCCACGGTCGCGGAAATCGAATTCGACGTCGAGCGCTGGAGCGAGGTCGAGCCCGGCACCGGGCGGCTGCGGCGATTCATCCGGCCGCGCGACCTCGATCCCGAGCTCGGGCCGGACGCGGAAGGCCATTGAGGCCGGCCGAATTTTAGAGCGCGGTCTCCTCGAGTGCGCGCGCAAGGGTCCGGCGAAGCGCCCGCAGCTCCTCGATCGGCAGCGACTCGTCGCGCGCTGGAGCCGCCGGCGCCGGAGCGGCCTGCGCGGTCTCCTCGGCGGGAGCGCGCTCGCCTCGGGCGAGCAATTGCTGGACGCCGCGGATCGTATAGCCGTCCTGGTTCAGCAGCCGGTGGATCCGCCGCGCCAGTGCGACGTCGTCCGGCCGGTAATAACGGCGGTTGCCGGCGCGCTGCAGCGGGCGGAGCTGCGGGAAGCGCGTTTCCCAGTAACGAAGGATGTGCTGCGGGACGCCGAGCTCGCCCGCAAGTTCGCCGATGGTCCTGAAGGCCTGGTCGCTCTTGCGGATCGGATCGGCCATCGGGGCGATTAGCCGCCGCGGGCGATCCGCTCGCGCATGATCTGGCTGGCGCGGAAAGTGAGCACCCGGCGCGGCGCGATAGGCACCTCGATGCCGGTCTTCGGGTTGCGGCCCACCCGCTCGCCCTTGTCGCGCAGAATGAAGCTGCCGAAACCCGAGATCTTGACGTTCTGCCCCTCGGAAAGGGCGTGGCACATGTGGTGCAGGATGCCCTCGACGATGCCCGCCGAATCCGCCCGCGAAAGGCCGATTTCCCGGTGCACGATGTCCGCCAGATCGGCACGGGTCAACGTGCCGGCAGCCGGCTTCCTGATCGTCCCTGCGTCCGCCATTGAAGGAATCCCCCTCGCCTTGAATAACAAACACTAATGCAGCTTAACCGCGAGTGCAATCAAAGTCTCGCCGGTTTCAGTATCTCACCACCGCAGCGCCCCAGGTGAAGCCGCCGCCCATCGCCTCGAGCACGATCAGGTCCCCTTTCTTGATGCGCCCGTCGCGCACCGCCACGTCGAGCGCCAGCGGCACCGAAGCGGCCGAGGTGTTGGCGTGCTGATCGACGGTGACGATCACCCGGGCGGGGTCGAGCCCCAGCTTCCTCGCCGTCGCGTCGAGGATTCGCTTGTTCGCCTGGTGCGGCACGACCCAGTCGATCTCGTCGGCGGTGTGGCCGGCGGCCTCCAGGACCTCGCCGAGGACATCGGCGAGGTTGACTACGGCGTGGCGGAAGACCTCCTTGCCCTTCATCCTGAGCTTGCCGATCGTTCCCGTCGTCGACACTCCGCCGTCGACGTAGAGCAAATCGTTGTGGCGGCCGTCGGCGTGGAGGCGGGTGGCGAGGATGCCGTCGTCGCTTGTCTCCGAAGCCTGGAGCACCAGCGCGCCGGCGCCGTCGCCGAACAGCACGCAGGTCGCCCGGTCCTCCCAGTCGAGGATCCGGCTGAAGGTTTCGGAGCCGATCACCAGCGCGTAATCGGCCATTCCGCCCTTCACCATGTTGTCGGCGATCGAGAGCGCGTAGAGGAAGCCGGTGCACACCGCCTGGACGTCGAAGGCGATGCAGTCGTCGATGCCGAGCGCTGTCTGAACCCGGGTGGCGCTGGCGGGGAAGGTCTGGTCGGGCGTCGCCGTTGCGAGCACGATCAGGCCGATGCGATCGGCGCCGATCCCGGCCGCGTCTAGCGCCTTGCGCGCGGCTTCGGTGGCGAGCGTCGCAGTCGTCTCGCCGTCAGCGGCGATGTGGCGCGCCTCGATGCCGGTGCGCTCGACGATCCATTCGTGGGTCGTCTCGACCCGCTCCGCCAGCTCCGCGTTGGTGACCCGGCGCGGCGGCAGCGCGGCGCCCGTGCCGATGATGACCGAGCGGCGAGTCATTCGGCCGGCACCGCGAGCGGCTCGGCGGAGACGTTGGCGAGGTCGTCGGTGATCTTTCGGGTCAGGTCCTCCCGGACCATCCGCGAGGCGACCTGGATGGCGTTCGCGACGCCGCGCTCGTTGGCGCTGCCGTGGCTCTTCACGACGAGGCCGTTGAGGCCAAGGAAGACCGCGCCGTTATGGTTGTTGGGGTCGAGATGGTCGCGAAGCAGGCGAGCGGCGGAGCGGGAAATCAGGTAGCCGAGCTTCGAGCGCAGCGAGCTCTTGAACGCCCGCCTGAGCAGGTCGCCCACGAAGCGGGCCGTGCCTTCCACCGACTTGAGCGCGATGTTGCCGGAAAAGCCGTCGGTGACGACGACGTCGGCGCCGCCGCGCGACAGCTTGTCGGCTTCGATGAAGCCGTCGAAGCGCATGCCGAGATCGGTCGACTCGCGAAGGATGGCCGCGGCCTCCTTGAGCTCCTCGGTGCCCTTGAGCTCCTCGGTGCCGATGTTCAGCAGCTGCACGCGCGGCCGCTCCAGGTCGAGCACGACGCGCGCGTAAGCGGCGCCCATGACGGCGAACTGGACCAGGTTCTGGACGTCGCACTCGGTGTTGGCACCGAGATCG
>DASZEO010000437.1:0-6543 GCA_035940755.1 Allosphingosinicella sp.
GTGACCACGCTCGAGGGCGACCTCCAGCGCCTCGCCGCCCAAACCATCAGGCGCGCCGGGATCGGCCGGGCGCAGGCGGCGCTGGTGGCGATGCGGCTCGACGGGCGGGTCGTGGCGATGGTCGGTGGACGGGATTATCGCCAGAGCCCGTTCAACCGCGCTACGCAGGCGCGGCGCCAGCCGGGCTCGGCGTTCAAGCTGTTCGTCTACCTCGCCGCGTTCCGCAACGGCTACACGCCCACGACTCCGGTGAACGACGTGCCGATCCGGGTCGGCGACTGGCAGCCGCGCAATTACGGCGACAGCTATCGCGGCCGCGAGATGGTGCGCGACGCCGTGGCCTTTTCAAGCAACTCGGTGGCGGTGCAGGTGCAGGAGCGGGTCGGGCGCAACAACGTCATCCGGGCTGCGCGGGACCTCGGCATCACCTCGCAGCTTCGGCCCGATCCAAGCTTGGCGCTTGGGAGCAACGGAGTAAGCCTGATCGAGCTCACGGCAGCCTATGCCGCAGTCGCCGCCGGCCGCTATCCGATCCGGCCGCACGGGCTGCCGCGGCAAGAGGCGGGCTGGTTCGGCTGGGGCGGCTCCGAGGAGGGCTATCGACGCGACCGCGCTTTCCCGATGCTTCGCGACGTCCTCTATGGGGTCGTCCAGCGCGGCACCGGCCGGTCCGCCGCGCTCGGCGTGCCGACGTTCGGCAAGACCGGGACGACGTCGGACTATCGCGACGCCTGGTTCGTGGGCTTTGCCGGCGACCTCGTCGTCGGCGTGTGGATCGGCAACGACGACAACCGGCCGCTGCCGGGGACGACGGGCGGCGGGACTCCGGCGCAGATCTGGCGAAGCTTCATGGGCGAGGCGCTCGGAATCCGGCCCGCTGCCGCGCGGCCGGCGCCGGTGCCGCTGTCGCAGACCGACCGGGCGCCGGCGCCGTCAGGTCCCGTCAGCGGCCAGAGCGCGGCGAGCGATCAGCCGCCGCAGTCGGATCAGCCGCCACCGCCTTCGGACGGTGACCGGCCGGGGCCGCAGCCGGACATTCCGGTCATCGCGGCTCCGCCGCCGGTGCCGCCGGCGGAGCAGAAGCCGCCGCCGACTGGACAGAATAACTAAGCGGCTGAGGCCGCGGTGGCGGAAGCGTTGCGGCGGGCGCGGCGGCGGTCGTAGACCTTCTTCGCGCCGTAAGCGCCGATCGCGACCAGGCCGAGCGGCGTGAAGGCACGGCGGATGAGCCAGGGCGCGGCGGCGCCGAGCAGGGCGCCCTTGAAGCCGGCATTGCGGCCGGCGGCGCGGCGTCCGAGTTCGGCACCGATCAGATTGCGGATCATCGTCATTTCTCCAAGGCGAACGGGTGGTTGTCCGAATCAGCGCGGGACCGGCACGAAGGTTCCGCCCGCTAGTCGAGGAACAGCTCCGCCGCCGCCTGGACGATCGCGTCCACGTCCAGCCGGTATTCGCGATAAAGGTCGGCGAGGCTGCCGGTCTGGCCGAACCGCTCGATGCCGAGCGGGCTCACCTTGTGGCCGAGCACGCCGCCGAGCCAGGTCAGCGACGCGGGAGCGCCGTCGAGCAGGGTCACCAAGCCGGCATTGGGTGAGAGCTGGGCGAGTAAGGCTTCCACGTGCGAAGGCTGCGGCGCCGCGCCCTCCCAGCGGCTGCGGCGGCGCTCGCTCCAGCCGCGGTGGAGCAGATCGGGCGAGGTGACGGCGAGCAGGCCCAAACCCGGCACGTCGTCCTTCAGCGCCTCCCACGCGGCGAGCGCTTCCGGCGCGATCACGCCCGAATAGACCAACGCGGCCTCGGCGCCCGGCGCCGGTTCGCGCAGCCAATAGCCGCCGGCAAGTGCGCCGGCTTTCCAGCTCTCCTCGGCCCGCTCGAGCTGGCGGATGGTGCGCGTCGTGAGGCGAAGATAGACGCTCTCGCCGTCGGGCGCCTGAATCAGGCGGAAGGCTTCTTCCATGAACAGAGCCAGCTCGTCGGCGAAGGCGGGTTCGTAGTGCCTGAGGCCGGGCTGGCCGAGCGCGATCAGCGGCGGGTTGATCGACTGGTGAGCGCCGCCTTCGGGGCCGAGGGTGACGCCGGAGGGCGTGGCTACGAGCAGGAAGCGGGCGTCCTGGTAGCAGGCGTAGTTGAGCGCATCGAGGCCGCGGGCGATGAACGGGTCGTAGACGGTGCCGATCGGCAACAGGCGCTGGCCGAACAGGTCGCCGGAAAGGCCGAGCGCCGCCAGCATCAGGAACAGATTGTTCTCGGCGATGCCGAGCTCGATGTGCTGGCCGGCGGGGGCGGCGCTCCATTTCTGCGCCGAAGGGATCTTCGCCTGCGCGAAGACGTCGGCTAGTTCCTGGCGGCGGAACAGGCCGCGCTGGTTCACCCAGGGGCCGAGGTTGGTCGAAACCGTGACGTCCGGCGAGGTGGTGACGATGCGGTCGGCCAGCGCGCCGCCGGCGCGGGAAAGGTCGAGCAGAATCCGGCCGAACGCCGCCTGGGTCGACTGCTCCTCGCCGGCAGGCACGGCGATGGGGTCCACCTCGGCCTGCGCCCAGGCGCGCTCGCGCTTGCTGCGGGCGATCCGGCTTCGCCCGACCAGGGCGCGCACCGCCTCGGCGCTGTTGCCGCCGAGCCCGGCCCACGGCTCCCACTCCTCGCCGTCGGCGATGCCCATCTTGTCGCGCAGCGCAGCCATCTGGCCCGGGTTCATGAGGCCGGCATGATTGTCCTTATGGCCGGCGAACGGCAGCCCGAAGCCCTTGATCGTGAAGGCGATGAACAAGGTGGGCACGTCGTCCTGCGCTGCGTCGAACGCCTCGACGAGGGCATCCATGTCGTGGCCGCCGAGGTTGGTCATCAGCGCGTGCAGCGCCTCGTCCTCGCGCGCGTCGAGGATCGGCTTCGTCTCCGGCGCGTCGTGGAGCAGCCGCTCGCGCCAGGCGGCGCCGCCCAGATAGGTAAGCGCCGAATATTCGGCGTTGCTCACCTCATCGAGCCACGCCTTGAGCCGCTCCCCGCCGGGCTCGCGGAACGCGGCGTCGAGCTGCCGGCCGTAGCGCAAGGTCACCACACGCCAGCCGCAACTGGCGAATATCTCGTCGAAGCGGCGGAACATCCGGTCCGGCGACGTCGCGTCGAGCGACTGGCGGTTATAGTCGACGATCCACCAGCAATTGCGGACGTCGTGCTTGTGGGCCTCGATCAGGCACTCGTAGATATTACCCTCGTCGAGCTCGGCGTCACCCATCAGCGCCACCATCCGGCCGGCTTCTTCCGGCGCCAGCAGGCCGTGTGCTATGAGATAATCCTGCACCAGGCTGGCAAAGGCCGTGATCGCCACGCCGAGGCCGACCGAACCGGTCGAGAAATCGACGGGTATCCTGTCCTTGGTGCGGCTCGGATAGCTCTGGGCGCCGCCGAAGCCGCGGAAGGCCTCGAGCTGCTCCCGGCTCTGGGTGCCCAGCAGATAGTGGGTGGCGTGGAGCACGGGCCCGGCATGCGGCTTGACCGCAACCCGGTCGTTCGGCCCCAGAGCGTGGAAGTAGAGCGCGGCCATGATGGCCGTCATCGACGCGCACGACGCCTGGTGACCGCCGACCTTGAGCCCGTCCTCGCTCTCGCGGATATGGTTGGCGTGGTGGATGGTCCAGGACGACAGCCAGCGCAGCCGCTCCTCGATCAGCCGCAGCGAGTCGAGATCGGGCCCTTCGGTCTTCTTCAGCATGGGCCGCTCCATAGCGGCGTTCGCTTGCGCCCGACAGAGTGCGAACGGCGCCGCCGCTGTTCCTGCCGCCCCCCATCTATGATAGGTTCGCCTTCCTCGACCGCGGCTAGCGAAAACAGGGGGCGACGATGAGATTCCTGATCGACAAGGACGGCGTTTTCTACCTCACCACCGGAACGCTGCTCGAATACGACCCCGCAGCGGCCAAGGGCCACCCGCACAAGGAAAAGGGCGTCGCCGAGGTGGCGGCCGAGTTCAAGCGGATCAAGGATTCGCCGAACACCCATTACAATGCGGTCCAGATCACGACGGCCAGCTTCTCGCCGCTGAACACCGGCTCATCCTGATTCCAGGCGGGGCCGCTCGCCCCACGAGGTCCCCAGTGCAGCTCGGCCCGTCCGATCCGCTCCGGTCGGTCGACGCCCAAGCCTTGCTTGCGCGGGCGCTGGCCGCCGCGGCGGACGCCGGCGTGACGCGGCTCGCCGACGTCACCCGGCTGGACCGGCTTGGCTTCCCGGTGTGGCAGGCGGTGCGGCCGATGAGCCGGGCGCTCAGCGTCCACCAGGGCAAGGGCGCAAGCGACGCCGACGCCAAGGTCGGCGCTTTGCTCGAAGCGGTGGAGAGCCACGCCGCCGAGATGTTCGAGGCCGAGGGGCCGGTCTGCCCCTTCGTGGCGCTGCCGAAAGGGGCGCGGGCGCTGACGATCGCCGACTTTGCTGCGGACCGCGAGCGGCCGCCGGCGGCGGACGAGCTGCGACGGTGGGTGGAGGCGGAGGACCTTCTCGGTGGCGGCAGCCTGTATCTCCCGTTGGATTTCGTCTCCCTCGACTTCACCCGCGGCGTGCCTTCGCTGTTCGACCGGGCGAGCAACGGGGTGGCCACCGCCGCGAGCAGAGAGGAGGCCGTCGCAACGGCGCTCCATGAATATATCGAGCGCGATGCGGTGACGGAATGGCAGGCGAAGGGACTGCTCGCCTGCATGGAGACGACGCTGGACCCGGACACGGTCCACTTCCCCTGGTTCAGGCTGTGGCACGAGCGGATCGCCGCCGCCGGGGCCACCATGCGCTGCTATCATGTCCCCTCCGTCACCGGCACGCCCGTCTTTGCCTGCGAAATCAACGATACGGGCAAGGACGGCACGCCCTATCGGGCGATCCAGGGCCGGGGCTGCCACCCGCTGCCCGAGATCGCCCTGTTCAAGGCGGTTGCCGAAGCCTTGCAGGGGCGGGCGACCTACATTGCCGGGGCGCGCGACGACCTGCTGCCTTCCGATTACGCGCCGCCGGCCAGCCCGGCGATCACCATCGCCTTCGGAATGCCGCTGCCGCCCTCGATGGACGGGCTCGAGTTCGCTCGGGTCGAGCCCGGCTCGTTGGGCGTGGATGCCCTAGCCTTGGCGCTCGAGCAAGCGGGCTACGGCCGTATCGCGGTGGTGGAGCTGGCGCGGCCGCAGGGGCTTTGCGTCGTGCGCGCCTTCGTTTGCGGGCTCGGCTCACTCCTCCGCCGCCGTCGGCCGCCTCTGCCATGATCCCGGTGTTCGTCGGCCCGTCGCTACCGCCCAGCTTGCGGGCGGAGGGGCCGTTCGACTGGCGCCCTCCGGCGCAGGCCGGCGACGTGCTGGCGCTGCTCGACCGGCCGCCGGCGCGGCTGTGCCTGATCGACGGGCTGTTCGACGCCTGCCCGGCCCCCTGGCACAAGGAATTGCTGCTCCTGATGGAGTCCGGCACGCTGGTCTTCGGCGCCGCCAGCATGGGCGCACTTCGAGCCGCCGAGCTCCACCCGTTCGGGATGATCGGCGTCGGCACGATCTTCCGCGCATATCGCGACGGGCGGATCGACGGAGACGACGAAGTGGCGCTGATCCACGCGCCGGAGCGGCTCGGCTGGGCGCCGCTGACGGTGCCGATGATCGAGGTGCGGGCGACGCTCCTTGCCGCCTGCCGCGCCCGCCTGATCGCTCCCGCGACGGCGCGGCGAATCCGCTCCCTGGCGCGCGAAATCCATTTCAGCGACCGCGACTGGCCGGCCATCGCGCAGAGCTACGGAGCCGACGGCCCCGCTCTCCAGCGCCTCGAGGCGATGCACATCCCGCTCAAGCAGCAGGACGCCCTCGCCTGCCTCGCCGCCGCGCTCGGGCCGGCGCCGGAGGCAGCGGCGCCCCGGGCCACGCCTCGAACCTGCTTCATTGCCGAGCTCGCGTCGCAGCGTGGGGTGAAGGCATTTTCGGCGGCCTAAGCGCCGACTCGATATCCGTGAAGAAAAGCTCGCCCGCCTCCCCCGGCCAGGGATGGTGGCGCCTGATCCAGTCCGAAATCTCCGCCTCGCTCGGCGCCGGAACCTTGTACCAGCAGCGAGTGACACGCTCGCGCCAGCGGCCGAACCTTTCCCGGCCGCTGTCCCGCCCCAGGCGAAGCTCGCAAATGGCGAGGTAGAGATCGGCCCAGATCGACCCGGCGGCGATCGATTCGAGCTCGATCCGGGCGCGCTCATTGTCGCTTTCGAGCAGCCGAAGGCGTCCGGAATCCTCGTAGAAGGCGTCGTCGGGGAATTGCTGAAGATTGAGGCTCATGTCGAGCAGCGCCCGGGCGCGGGCGAACTCTCCGAGGCAGACCATTCCAGCCGCCGCCTCGTTCAGCCGCACCGGATTGTACGGATTGAGCGCAAGCGCCTGCTCGAAACAGTTCCGAGCCAGGTCCCACATCTGGTGCCACAGGTAGCAGAAGCCCAGCACCGTATAAGCGTGGACGTTGCCGCGGTCGGCGGCGAGGCCGGCGCGGGCGAGCTGCAGCGCCCGCGCCCGTTCCGCGGGACCGGTCGCGCCGAGGCCG
>DASZEO010000438.1:0-5722 GCA_035940755.1 Allosphingosinicella sp.
CGCCTCCGCCGTCATATGCCTCTCCTGCCGGGGCGTTGCTCGCCCACTTGTGATAGCGCTACCATGCCGATAGTCATTGTGCCAGTTGCCGGTCAACCTGCCTCGCGATTGCAATGCCCGGGGGCGGCTCATAGGCTCGGCCGCGGAGGGGAAGAATGAGAGCCAGCCGCCGCAGCCGCGGCACCGTCACCATCCAGGACGTCGCCCGCACCGCCGGAGTTTCGGCGATGACGGTGTCGCGCGTCATGAACGGCGAGCGCAACGTGCGGGAGAGCACGCGCGCGGCCGTCCAGGAAGCGATCGACCGGCTCAATTATTCGCCGAACACCGCCGCGCGCAGCCTCGCCGCGGGCGAAGCGACCCATATCGGCCTGCTCTACGCCAATCCGAGCGCGGCCTATCTCACCCAGTTCCTGGTCGGGGCGCTCGAAGGCGCGCGCCGCGCCGGCTGCCACCTCGTGCTGGAGGCGTGCGCCTCGGAGAGCGCCGACGAGCAGGCCGAGGCGACCCGCCGCTTCGTCCAGTCCGGCGTCGACGGCGTCATCCTGCCTCCGCCTCTGTCCGAATCGCTGCCCATCCATGCCGAGCTCGCCGCCGCCCGCACGCCAGTGGTCACCGTGGCGATGGGCCTGCCGCAGCCGGGCAGCCTCAACGTGCGGATCGACGATTTCGACGCCGCCGCGACGATGACCCGCCACCTGCTCGAGCTCGGCCATCGCCGGATCGGCTTCATCCGCGGCCATCCCAATCATATCGCCAGCCTGGAGCGCACGCGCGGCTTCATGGCCGCGCTCGAGGAGGCGGGCATCGACCCGGAGTCCGCGCCAATCGAGCAGGGCTATTTCACCTACCGCTCCGGCCTCGTCGCGGCCGAGCGCCTGCTGGCGCGCAAGCAGCAGCCGACGGCGATCTTCGCGAGCAATGACGACATGGCCGCGGCCACCGTCAACGTCGCGCACCGGCGCGGGCTGCACGTGCCCGCCGACCTCAGCGTCGTCGGCTTCGACGACACCGCTCCCGCGACCACGGTGTGGCCCGAGCTGACGACCGTGCGCCAGCCGGTCGGCGCCATGGCGGAGGCGGCGCTCGACCTGCTGCTGGCGAGCTTACGTCCGCATAAATCGAGCACGATGAGCGGCGTCTTCGAACACGTGCTCGATTACGAGCTCGTCATCCGCGAATCCTCCGCCCCGCCTAGCGCCGACGCCCGCCAACCGGCACGCCCTCGAAGGGCGCGCGGCTGAAGCTTTTCCTTCACAGCCGCAGCGACTTGCGTTACCGCTACCATAAAGCAGGAACGGTTCCGATCGAAGCGAACCGACCGCCAAGGGAGAGGAACGTCATGACTGAAGCGAGCCCCCAGCGCGCGAACATGGGCTTTATCGGGGCGATCGTCGCGGTGGCGACGATCGGCGGGTTCCTGTTCGGCTATGACAGCGGCGCCGTGAACGGCACCCAGGACGGCCTTGCCCAGGCTTTCGATCTCGTTCCCGGCAGCTTCTCACCAAGGAACGGATTGGGGTTCACCGTCGCGTCGCTGCTGATCGGCTGCTTCATCGGCGCCTTCTTCGCCGGCCGGCTGGCGGATCTGATGGGCCGCCGCAACACCATGATGCTGGCCGCCCTCCTCTTCCTGGCCGGTGCGATCCTGCAAGGCGTCGCGGAAAGCCACCTGCTGTTCCTGGCCGCCCGGATCATGGGCGGAATGGCCGTCGGCGCGGCCAGCGTGCTTTCGCCCGCTTACATTTCGGAAGTCGCGCCGGCCAGCATTCGAGGCCGGATGACCACGGTCCAGCAGATCATGATCATCACCGGCCTCACCGCCGCGTTCCTGGTCAACTACTTCCTGGCCGCGTCCGCTGGGCAGTCGACGGCGGCATTCTGGGGCGGGATCGAAGCGTGGCGCTGGATGTACCTGATGCAGGCGCTTCCTGCCGCGATCTTCCTCATCGCATTGCTCCTCATCCCGGAGAGCCCGCGCTACCTCGTCTCGAAAGGGCGCGACTCTGCGGCCCTCTCGGTGCTGACGAAGCTGTTCGGCCGCGATGTCGCCGACGCCAAGCTCGATGAGATCCGGGCGACCTTCAGCGCCGATCACCGCCCGCGGCTCAGCGACGTCCTCGCCCCGTCGGGGGCCCGGAGCCTGCTAGGCATGCGACCCATCGTCTGGGTCGGGATCATGCTCGCGGTGTTCCAGCAGCTCGTCGGAATCAACGTCATCTTCTATTACGGCGCGACGCTGTGGCAGCTCGCCGGCTTCAGCGAGAGCGACTCGCTCTTGATCAACATCGTCTCCGGCGCGGTCTCGATCGCGGCCTGCTTCGTCACCATCGCAGTGATCGACAAGATCGGCCGAAAGCCGCTGCTCCTGATCGGCTCGGCGGGAATGGCGGCGACGCTGTTCGTGATGGTCTACGCCTTCAGCCACGGCTCCCTCGATCCTGAGGGCAATCTCGTGCTCTCGCGCGATCTCGGGCTCGTCGCCGTGGTCGCCGCCAATCTCTACGTGATCTTCTTCAACGTCTCCTGGGGCCCGGTCATGTGGGTGATGCTGGGCGAGATGTTCCCGAACCAGATCCGCGGCTCGGCGCTTGCGGTGGCCGGCTTCTTCCAGTGGTTCGCGAACTTCCTCGTCTCCTTCACCTTCCCCGGAATGGCCAAGAATCTCGGCTTGCCCGCAAGCTACACCTTCTACGGCGTCTGCGCGGTGATCAGCTTCTTCCTCGTCCAGAAGTTCATCCGGGAGACCAAGGGCAAGGAGCTCGAGGAGATGCAGGGGTGACTCCCAGCTCCTCCCCGGAACGGGGAGGGGGACCAGCCAAAGGCTGGTGGAGGGGGCCCGCCTCCTCGCCGCTCGAACGCTGGGCCCCCACCACCGCACTGCGTGCGGTCCCCCTCCCCGCGAGCGGGGAGGATAGATGACCCGCCCCCCCGCCCGCCCCTTTCGCGCGCGCGAGTGGTTCGCCGCCCCGGGGCGAAGCGACATGGCCGCGCTCTATCTCGAGCGCTTCATGAATTACGGCATCACTCCGGACGAATTAAGGTGCGGCAAGCCGATCGTCGGAATCGCGCAATCAGGCTCGGAGATCGCGCCCTGCAATCGAATCCATCTGGAGCTCGCCGACCGCATTCGGGCGGGAATCCGCGACGCCGGCGGCATTCCGATGGAGTTCCCGGTCCATCCGATCTTCGAGAATTGCCGCCGGCCCACCGCGGCGCTCGACCGCAACCTCATGTATCTCGGGCTCGTCGAGATACTGAACGGCTACCCGATCGACGCCGTCGTGCTCACCACCGGCTGCGACAAAACGACTCCGGCCAGCATCATGGCCGCCTCGACCGTCGACATCCCTTCCATCACTCTCTCGGGCGGGCCGATGCTCGACGGGTGGCACGAGGGCGAGCTGGTCGGCTCGGGGACTGTCATCTGGCGCAGCCGGCGCAAGCTCGGCGCCGGCGAGATCGACGAGGAGGAGTTCCTGCGACGCGCCGCCGACTCCGCCCCCTCTCCCGGTCACTGCAACACGATGGGAACGGCCTCGACGATGAATGCCGTCGCGGAGGCGCTCGGCATGTGCCTGCCCGGCAACGCGGCCATCCCCGCGCCCTATCGCGAGCGGGGGCAGATGGCCTATGCCACCGGCCGGCGCATCGTCGAAATGGCCTATGAGGATCTGCGCCCGTCGAAGGTCCTGACCCGCGAAGCCTTCCTCAACGCGATCCGCCTCGTCAGCGCCATCGGCGGCTCGAGCAATGCCCAGCCGCATATCGTCGCCATGGCCCGGCATGCCGGCGTTGACATTACGGCCGACGACTGGATGACCCACGGCTACGACCTGCCGCTGCTGGTCAACATGCAGCCGGCCGGTGCCTTCCTCAGCGAGCGTTTCCACCGCGCCGGCGGCGTTCCCGCCGTGATGTGGGAGCTCCTTCAGGCGGGCCAGCTCGACGGCGGCCCGCTGACGGTCACGGGGCGCACCCAGGCGGACAACTTGGAGGGCCGCGAAGCCACGGACCGCGAGGTGATCTTCCCTTATTCCGAGCCTCTGAGGGACCGCGCCGGTTTTCTCGTGCTGAGGGGCAACCTGTTCGACTTCGCGATCATGAAGACGAGCGTGATCTCCGAAGGATTTCGCGAACGCTACCTGCGCGTGCCGGGGCGCGAGGGGGTTTTCGAGGGCCGCGCCATCGTCTTCGATGGGTCCGACGATTACCACCACCGCATCAACGATCCCGCGCTCGGCGTGGACGAGGATTGCATCCTGGTGATCCGCGGCGCCGGGCCGCTTGGCTGGCCGGGCTCGGCCGAAGTCGTCAACATGCAGCCGCCCGACCACCTGCTGAAGCGCGGCATCATGAACCTGCCGACGATCGGCGACGGCCGCCAGTCCGGCACCTCCGACAGCCCCTCCATTCTCAACGCCTCGCCGGAAAGCGCTGCGGGCGGCGGCCTGGCCTGGCTTCGGACCGGCGACACCATCCGCATCGACCTCAACGCCGGGACCTGCGACGCGCTGGTGGACGAAGCAGAGGTCGCCCGGCGGAAGGGCGAGGCCCCGCCGCCGGTGCCGCCGAGCAACACGCCGTGGGAAGAGCTGTACCGGGAGAAGACCGGTCAGCTGGCCGACGGGGGCGTCCTGGAATTCGCCGTCAAATATCGCGGCACGTCCGCGAAGACGCCAAGGCACAACCATTGACCCGCCGCGCCCTCGCCTTGGTCGTCTGCCTGCTCCTCGGCTTCCCCGTCGCCGCCCAGGAGGCGCCGCCGCCGCGGGCGCCGAACGGACTGGCGCTAACGCCGCCCATGGGGTGGAACAGCTGGAACAAGGTCGCCTGCAACGTCAACGAGGAGACCGTTCGCCGCACCGCCGACGCGATAGTCGCCTCCGGCATGCGCGACGCCGGCTACCAATATGTCGTAATCGACGATTGCTGGCACGGACCGCGCGACGCGCAGGGCTTCATCACCGCCGACCGCGAGCGCTTCCCCTCCGGCATGCGCGCGATCGCCGACTATGTTCACGCCCGCGGCCTCAAGTTCGGCATCTATTCCGACGCCGGGCGGCAGACCTGCGGCAGCCGCCCGGGAAGCCAGGGCCATGAATATCAGGACGCGATGACCTACGCTTCCTGGGGCGTCGACTATCTGAAGTACGACTGGTGCAACACCGGCACCCGCAACGCCGAGGAGGCTTACACGCTCATGTCGGACGCGCTTCGCTCGACCGGGCGCGACATCGTGCTGAGCATCTGCGAATGGGGCACCAGCCGCCCGTGGCTGTGGGCGCCCAACATCGGCAATCTGTGGCGCACCACGGGCGACATCTGGGACCATTGGGAGGGGCCGCGCACCTATTCGCTCGGCATGCTCGACATCGCAGACCGCAACGAGCCGCTCTGGCCGTTCGCAAGCCCGGGCCACTGGAACGATCCCGACATGCTCGAGGTCGGCAATGGCGGGATGAGCGAGAGCGAATATCGCGCCCATTTCAGCCTCTGGGCGATCATGGCCGCGCCGCTCATCGCGGGCAACGACGTCGCCAACATGGATGCGGCGACCCGAGCGATCCTGCTCAACCGGGAGGTGATCGCCGTCGACCAGGATCCGCTCGGGGTGCAGGGGCGGCGGGTCCGCGACGACGGCGAGCAGGAGCTGTGGGTCAAGCCGCTCGCCGGCGGGGCCAGGGCGGTGCTGTTCCTCAATCGCGGGACGGCGCCGGCG
>DASZEO010000439.1:0-3570 GCA_035940755.1 Allosphingosinicella sp.
GCACACGCCGCCGACCGGATGGCCGGTCAGCGTCAGCGTCTCCTCTGGCCCCAGCATCCGCGGCCGCCCGCCGAACGCCGCCTTGGTCTTGGCGTTGTCGAGCCGGGCATCGCCGCGCGCGACGAGCAGGAAGGTCTCGGCCCCGACCCGCACCGCCAGCGTCTTGGCGATCCGCCCCGGCTCCACCCCGAGCGCCGCCGCCGCGGTGGCGACGGTCGCGGTGCTCTCGGGCACCTCGATCAGCCGCAGGTCCGGCGCATGGGCCGCGAGCCAGGCGCGGACGGATTCAAGGCTCATCGCGCATCTCTCCCCCGGGGCGGCTTGTGTTCGGCCCTCATTTGCGCTTGTCGCAGGCGCGGCAAGCGCAAAAACGGAGTCGGCCTATGCGATGGTTCAGCCTTGTGCTCGCAGCGCTGCTTCTGGCGGGTTGCGCCACCACGCGCGTGGCCGAACCCGCATCGCTCGACGCGCTCGCGCGCGAATATGTCGGCCTCACGCTCGAGATAGGCGAGCGCGACGAAGGCTATGTCGACGCTTATTATGGCCCAGCCGAGTGGCGCGAGGCCGCGCGCGCCAACCCGCGTGCTTTGCCCGCGCTCGCCGCGGCGGCGGCCGAGCTGCAGGCGCGGCTGGCGGCGATATCCGTGCCCGCCGACTCTCCCGACGCGCGCCGCATCGCGTTCCTGAACGCGCAACTGACGGCGGCGCGGACCCGGCTGCGCATGCTGCAGGGCGAGCGGCTGAGCTTCGCCGAGGAGGCTCAGGGCCTCTACGGAGTCACGCCGCAGCTGCTCCCCCTGTCGCATTACGACCCGATCGTCGACCGCATCGGCCGGCTGGTGCCGGGGGAGGGGCCGCTGCCGGAGCGGGTCGACGCCTTCCAGAACCGCTTCACCATCCCGCAGGGCCGGCTCGACGCCGTCGTGCGCGCGGCCATCGACGAATGCCGCCGCCGCACGCTCGCGCACATCCAGCTCCCGCCCGGCGAGCGCTTCACGCTCGAGTTCGTCACCGGCCGAAGCTGGTCCGGCTACAATTGGTACCAGGGCCATTACACCAGCCTCATCCAGGTCAACACCGACCTTCCGGTGCGGCTGTCGCGCGCCGTCGATCTCGGCTGCCACGAAGGCTATCCGGGCCATCACGCCTATAACGCGCTGCTCGAGCAGAAGCTGGCGCGCGGGCGCAACTGGCCGGAGTTCATGGTCTATCCGCTTTATTCGCCGCAATCCTTCATCGCCGAAGGCTCGGCCAATTACGGGATCGAGCTCGCTTTCCCCGGCGAGGAGCGGCTCGAGTTCGAGACCCGCATGCTCTACCCCCTCGCCGGCCTCTCCACAGCCGGCGCTCGCGCCTATTTCGAGCTCCAGGAGGCGCTTCAGGAGCTGGCCGGCGCCCGCTTCACGATCGCGCGCGATTATCTCGAAGGCCGGATCTCGCGCGCGCAGGCGATCGAGCTCACCCAGCATTACCAGCTCGTCTCGCGCCAGCGCGCGGAGCAGTCGGTCGCCTTCACCGACCAGTACCGCGCCTATGTCATCAATTACGGCCTCGGCCGCGACATGGTCGCCGCTTTCGTCGAAGCCCTCGGCAGAGACGGCCCCGAGGTGCGCTGGGCGGCGATGGAGCTGATTCTGTCGGAACCGACACTTCCCGCGGACCTGACCAGAGAGTGGCGCTGGGAAGTGGGGCCGCTTCAGCCCGCCCCGGGAAGCGGGCGGAACACCGATCGTTGATGCGCCGGTTCTTCGACGATCGCCAGCTCGCCCACGCGCCCGAGGTCGAGCTTCACAACGGCGCCTTCGAGCCCTTCGCCGAGCATCCCGGCCGCGCCGGCCCGATCCTCGCCGCCATTGGCCCGTGCGAAGCGCCCTCGGATCATGGCGAGGCGCCGTTGCTCGCCGTCCATCCGCGCCCCTATCTCGATTTCCTCCGCTCCGCCTACGACGACTGGCGCGCCGCGGACCGGCCCGGCGACGCCGTCGGCTATGCCTGGCCCGTGGTCCGCCGCCGCCCGCTCGCTCTGGACCGGATCGACGCGAAGCTCGGCCGCTACAGCTTCGACGCGACCAGCCCGATCGCCGCCGGCACGTTCCAAAGCGCCTGGTGGAGCGCCCAGACCGCGCTGTCCGCCTTAGACGCCGTCCTCGCCGGCGACCGCTCGGCCTTCGCTCTGTGCCGCCCGCCCGGCCACCATTGCGGCGCCGACTATCTGGGCGGCTATTGCTACCTCAACAACGCCGCCATCGCGGCCGAGGCGGCCCGCGCCGCCGGGCGCAAGGTGGCGGTGCTCGACGTCGACTATCATCACGGCAACGGCACCCAGGACATCTTCTACGCCCGCGGCGACGTGCTGTTCGTCTCGGTCCACGCCGATCCGGCGACCGATTATCCCTTCTACTGGGGCCATGAAGGCGAGACCGGCGAAGGTGAAGGCGAAGGCGCCAACTTTAACCTGCCCTTGCCGCGCGGCGCCGATTGGGTGGCCTATCTTCCGGCGCTGGAGACGGCGCTCGATCGGATCGCGAAGTTCGGCGCTCACCTTGTCGTTTGCTCGTGGGGCGCCGACACGTGGGACGGCGATCCCATCTCTCACTTCGCTCTTCGCACCGCCGACTATGTGCGCATGGCGCAGCGCATCGCGCAACTTGGGCTGCCTACCTTGATCGTCATGGAAGGCGGCTACGCGACCCAAGCGCTGGGCGACAATGTCGCGGCTTTCCTGAGCGGGTTCTAGGCCGCGTCTCCGGCGCTTTTCGAAACCGCACAAAGCGCTTGCAAGATTTTCCTCCACAATGGATCATTTCGACATCCGAATCGGGGGGACTTCATGGGGTGGTTCGGAGCCGCTCTTGCCGTAGCCGAAATTGCGATGCGGGAATCGGCGCTGTTCGCCGCGGTCGGCTTCCTTGTTCTTGGTGCCAGCGACTTGGCCGTGGACCTGCTCTGGCTGGGCAATCGGGCCAAAAAGATATTCCTTTACGGTTACCTTCCCCGCCTGTTCGCGGGGACTGTCGCGCCGCCTCGCGAACCCGGGCCCCTCGCCGTCCTGATTCCCGCCTGGGACGAGTCTGCGGTCATCACCCGGATGCTCGCCCACACTCGAGCCGCGTTCGGCGAGGCCGACTATCGGATCTATGTCGGCTGCTATCCCAACGATCCCGGCACGATCACGGCCGTGCAGGCCGTTGCGGATCGCCGGATCATCGCGGTGATTGGTCCCGCTCCGGGGCCGACCAGCAAGGCTGACTGCCTCAATCGGATCTGGGGCCGGCTACGCGAAGACGAGGCTGCAGAGGGGCGCCGGTTCAAGACGGTGGTTCTGCACGACGCCGAAGACGTGGTTCATTCGGCGGAGCTGCGCGTCTTCTCCAGCCTCATCGAAAGCTACGACCTCGTCCAGCTTCCGGTGCTGCCGCTCCTCGACGCGAATTCGCGCTGGGTGGGCGGCCATTATGCCGACGAGTTCGCCGAGGCTCACGGCAAGGAGCTGGTGGTGCGCGAGGCGCTGGGCGCGGCGGTCCCCTCGGCAGGCGTCGGATGCGCCATTTCGCGCGATGCCCTCGACCG
>DASZEO010000440.1:0-3829 GCA_035940755.1 Allosphingosinicella sp.
CGGCTATTTCATGAAATACCAGTCGGCGCAGACCCACATCGCCAAGATCCTGGCCGCGCTGGCCTCCGGCAAGGACGAGCTGCTCCAGGACAATGCGGCGATCGACACCGAGCGCGCCCAGATGTGGAAGACGATGGGCAAGCTCGAGCAGATGATCCACATCTCCAAGACGCTCGACGCGAAGCTCGAGGAGAAAGCGAACGAGCTCGACGCCACCGATCCTGCCAAGGCCAAGGCGATTCGCGAGACGGCGCTTTTCTACACCCGCCAGCGCACCACCGATCTGCTGACGCAGATGGCGGTGACGGTGCAGGGCTATCTCGCGCTCGACCTCGTCAAGAAGAACAACGTCGAGCTGGTGAAGGGCGTCGACCGCGCCTCGACCACCACCGTCTCGGCGCTGCGCACCGCGGTGACGGTCGCCCAGGCGCTCACCAACCAGAAGCTGGTGCTGGAGCAGATCACGGCGCTGAACACGACGACGGCGAACATGATCGAAAGCACGGGCACCCTGCTCAAGACGCAGTCCGGCGAGATCCACAAGCAGGCCGCCTCGTCGACGATTCCACTCGAGACCCTGCAGCGCGCCTTCCAGAACATCTACGACACGATGGACACGATCGACCGCTTCAAGGTCGAGGCGCTCGGCACGATGAAGCAGACGGTCGACACGCTCACCCGGGAAGTCGACAAGAGCCGCGGTTACATCGCCCGCGCCGAAGGCGTCGAGCAGAACCGGCTTGCCGGCAGGACCGCCGATTCGCCGCTGACCGCGCTCGAAGGATGAGATGAGCGAGGTATCGCGCAAGGTGGCGACGTCGATCGCGCGCTTCGAAGAAGTGAAGCAGCGCATCGACCGGACGGCCGAGGCGCGCGAAGCACACGGCCGCTACGTCTCGCGCGGACTCGCGAGCGCCGGGCGGAAGCTCGCCAATGTCGGCATGGCGATCGGCGTCCTGCTCGCCGCCACCATCGTCTTCGGTCTTGTCGTCAGCCCGATCGGCCTAGGCGGTCTGTTCGTCGTCGCGGCCCTGATGTTCCTGGCCGTGATCCTGTTCGGCTTCTGGCCGACCGAAAAGCCGATCGTCGAGTTCAAGGAAGACATGCCTAATCAGGCGGTGGTGCAGCGGCTCGACAACCTGCTGGTGCGTAAGCGGGCCGCCCTTCCCGCCCCCGCGGCGACCCGGATCGACGCGATCAGCGCGCAGCTGCCGCTGCTCGAGAACCGCCTCGCGGAAACGGCCATCCTCGACCCGCTCGCCCAGGACGCGCGCCGGCTGATGGGCAAGCATCTGCCCGAGCTGATCGAGCGCTACGAGCGGGTGCCGCCCGCCTATCGCGGCGAACGCGACGGCGAGGGCCTCACCGTCGACCAGCGCCTCATCGCCGGCCTCGATGCCGCCAGGACGGCGCTCGACGACCTAGGCCGCAAGCTCGCCCATGAGGACCTGACCGCGTTCGAGACCAAGGGCCGGTTCATCGAAAGCCGCTACAAGGACGGCGACGGCACCATCCGGAGCGAGTGAAATGGGCTTCGAGCTCGACCGCGTCCTGGACGCGACGGAAGACTTCCTGCGGCGCAACATCCCTTCTCGTGCCGCGCGCGAGGCGCAGAAGCGGCGCGCCCAGCGCAAAATCGAGGAAGCGCTTCGGCGGCTGCGGCGCTCCGCCATGCTGCTGGCGGCGATGCTCATCGGCCTCGTCGCCTGGAGCCTGTTCGTCGGCCCGATCGGCTTCCTCACCTGGCTGATGGCGATCCCGACCGTGTTTCTAGTCGCCTTCCTGTCGCTGTTCTGGGGAGACGCCCGCCCCGAGCGGCCCCGCCACGCGCCGGCGGCGCTCAGCCTTGAACAGGCGGCGTCGCGAGCCGAGGACGCGCTGATCGATTGCTACAGGGCGCTGCCCGGCCGCGCCCTTCCTGCCGCGGACGCCGCCATCGCCCGGCTTCACGAGCTTCAGCCGCATCTCGGCCAGCTCGACGAGCAGGGCCTGCTTGCCGGCGACGCGCGTCGGTTGATCTGCGAGCATCTGCCGCGGCTGGTGGACTCATACCTCGGCTTGCCCGCACCGGCGCGAGCGCCCGGAAGCGAGGACAGCCGCCGCTTCGGCGAAAGCCTCGGCATCGTCGCGCAGGAGCTCGACCACCTGCTCGAGCAATGCTGCCGGGACCGGCACCTCAGCTTCGAGACCCAGGCGCGCTTCATCGAAAGCCGCTACAAGCAGGACCGGCGCCTCGGCGGCACGCCCGGCTGAGCCGCCTCCGTCCGAACGCGGCGCTGCTTCGAATGGAACGGGCCGTGCTGAGCCGGCCACTCCGTCATTGACAGCCCCGCCTGCGCCGACCATTTCGGCGCTCTCGGCCCGATGGCGGAGTGGTTACGCAGAGGACTGCAAATCCTTGCACGCCGGTTCGATTCCGGCTCGGGCCTCCACCCCTTTCCCGATCGCTATCGCGCAGCGCCCCGGCTGACCACCGGCAGCTCGATGAAGCTGGCCCGGTCGCCGGCCAGCCAGATACGCTGCGTCGCGGCGCGATAGTCTTGCGGCCGCGCCTGGGCGATGTTGGGCACGAAAGTCTGCGGGTTGCGGTCGTAGAGCGGGAACCAGCTGGACTGGACCTGGACCATGATGCGGTGGCCGGGGCGGAAGGTGTGGCTCGCATTGGGGAGGCGCACCCGGTAGAGCGCCGGCCGGTTGGGGGTGATCGCGCTCGGGCGGCTGCCGCTCTCGCGATACCGCCCGCGCATGATGTCGCCCGACACCATCAGCTGGTAGCCGCCAAGCTCCGGCGTCTCGCGCACTTCCGGCGGGTAGACGTCGATCAGCTTGACCACCCAGTCCGCGTCCGTGCCCGTGGTGGAAGCGAACAGGTGGGCGATCACGGCGCCGCCGATCGTCACCGGCGCGGTCAGCGGCTCGCTGACGAAGGTGAGCACGTCGGTGCGGTCGGAGAAGGGCCGCTGGTCGTCGGCGAGCCAGCGGTTCCAGCTCGAGGCGGTGTCGTACATCGCCAGCACCGGGCGCACCCGATACGGCACCGGCCGCGCCGGGTCGGAGACATATTCGGCGAAGCCCCGTCCCGACGCCGCGGGCGGCGTAAAGGCGAGCCGCCCCTGCGGCGCCAGATAGAGACGTTGCGGCGCGCTTCCGGGGGCGGGCCAGGCGGAATAGCTTCGCCAGGCATTGGCGCCGGTCTCGAACGCCAGCACCGGCGGGATCGGCTGCGCCGGCGGCTCGTCCTTCAGATAGCGGTTCCAGAAGGCGAGCAGCTCGTTCTCGCGAAACCAGCGGGCGGTGTCGCTGTGCCAGTTGAGCGGACCCAGCGAAGAGCCTTCGCGCTGCGACTGGCCATGGTTCCACGGGCCAAGCGCCAGGAACACCATGTCGTTGTTCGTGTCGCTCGCCTCCAGCGCCTGGTACGCGGCGATTCCGCCGAAATTGTCCTCCTGGTCGAACAGACCGTGGACCACCAGCGTCGGGACCCGGAGCGGCGTGCGCCGCAGCATATCCTGCACCGCCTGGCCGCTCCAGAAATCGTCATAGGCGGGATGGTCGACGATCTTGCGCCAGCTCGGCAGCCGGTCGGCGCCGTAGCGGCGGGCGACGGCGTCGGCGGAGCCGGCGTCGAGAAACGCTTCGTACATGTCGCGATAGCCGAACGGCGGGCTGTGATCGCCGTCGCGGCTGGTGCCCATATGGTAGATCCATTCGAACATCGCCTGGCGAAGCGCGCCGTTGTGGTAGAAATCGTCGCCGATCCAGCCGTCCACCATCGGGAACATCGGCACCGCGGCCTTGAGCGCCGGGTGCGGCTCCAGGAGCGCCATCA
>DASZEO010000441.1:0-2360 GCA_035940755.1 Allosphingosinicella sp.
AGCGCGGTCTGGGTGAGGTCGTTGGTGCCGAAGCTGAAGAATTCCGCCTCTTCGGCAATCGCGCCGGCCTGAAGCGCCGCCCGCGGCAGCTCGATCATCGTGCCGACCAGATAGTCGAGCGAAGCGCCCTGCTCCTCGAACACCTTGCGGGCGGTGCGCTCGATCAGCTCGCGGATGATCTTGAGCTCGGCGCGGGTGGCGACCAGCGGCACCATCACCTCGGGGAGCGGGGGCTCGCCGTCTTTCGCGACCGCCGCGGCGGCCTCGAAGATAGCGCGGGCCTGCATCTCGTAGATTTCCGGGTAGGTTATCCCGAGCCGGCAGCCGCGATGGCCGAGCATCGGATTGGCTTCGGCGAGCTCGACGGCGCGGCGGCGAAGCGTCTCCACCTCGACTCCGGAAGCGGCGGCGACCTCGGCGAACTCCTCCTCGGCATGGGGAAGGAATTCGTGAAGCGGCGGATCGAGCAGCCGGATCGTCACCGGCAGCCCGGCCATGATCCGGAAAATTTCCTCGAAGTCGCTGCGCTGGGCCGGCAGCAGCTCGTCGAGCGCGGCCCGCCGGCCGGCCTCATCGGAGGCGAGGATCATCCGGCGCACGTTGATGATCCGCTCCGGATCGAAGAACATATGCTCGGTGCGGCACAGGCCGATGCCTTCGGCGCCGAACTCGCGGGCGGCGCGGCAATCGTTGGGAGTCTCGGCATTGGCCCGGACCTTGAGGCGGCGCCTGGCGTCGGCCCAGCCCATCAGGGTCGTGAAATCGCCGGAGAGCTCAGGCTGGACGGTCGGCACCTCGCCGAGCATCACTTCGCCGGTGGTGCCGTCCAGCGTGATGACGTCGCCCTCGCCGATCTCGCGGCCGCCGACGCGCATCACCTTGTTCTTGTAGTCGATCGAAAGCGCGCCGGCGCCGCTGACGCAGGGGCGTCCCATGCCGCGCGCGACGACGGCGGCATGGCTGGTCATCCCGCCGCGGGCGGTGAGGATCCCCTGGGCGGCGTGCATGCCGTGAATGTCCTCAGGGGAGGTCTCGATCCGCACCAGGATCACCCGCTCGCCGCCGCCGGCCCATTGCTCGGCCGTGTCCGCGTCGAACACAGCCTTGCCGCAGGCGGCGCCGGGCGAGGCCGGCAGGCCCTTGGCGATCACTTCGCGGTGCGCCTTTGGGTCCAGCGTCGGGTGGAGTAGCTGGTCGAGCGCCTGCGGGTCGACCCGAAGTACCGCTTCCTCCTCGCCGATCACCCCTTCGCGCGCCATGTCCACCGCGATCCGCAGCGCGGCCTTGGCGGTGCGCTTGCCGGTGCGGGTCTGGAGCATCCACAGCTTGCCGCGCTCGACGGTGAACTCGATGTCCTGCATCTCGCGATAGTGGCGCTCGAGCCGTCCGAAGACCTGCGCCAGCTGTCCGAACACCTCGGGCAGAGTCTCTTCCATCGACGGCGCCTTCGCTCCGGCCTTCTCGCGCGCGGCTCGCGTCAGATATTGCGGCGTTCGGATGCCGGCGACGACGTCCTCGCCCTGGGCGTTGATCAGATATTCGCCGTAATGGCAGCATTCGCCGGTGGAAGGATCGCGGGTAAAGGCGACGCCGGTGGCGCTGTCCTCGCCCATATTGCCGAACACCATCGCCTGGACGTTGACGGCCGTGCCCCAGTCGTGGGGGATGTCGTGGAGGCGGCGATAGGTCCGGGCGCGCTCGCCGTTCCAGGAGCCGAACACGGCCCCGATCGCGCCCCACAACTGGTCGTTCGGGTCGCCCGGAAAGGGCCGGCCCAGCTCCTCTTCCACCAGCTGCTTGTAGCGGGCGGTCAGCCGCACCCAGTCGGCGGCCTCGAGCTCGGTGTCGAGATGGACGCCCTTATCCTCTTTGGCGATTTCGAGCGCTTCCTCGAACAGGTCGTGGCTGAGGCCGAGGACGACGTTGGCGTACATGTGGACGAAGCGGCGGTAGCTGTCCCAGGCGAAGCGCGGATCGCCCGAGGCGCCGGCGAGGCCCTCGACGGTGCGGTCGTTGAGGCCGAGGTTGAGGACCGTGTCCATCATGCCGGGCATCGACACGCGGGCGCCGGAGCGGACCGAGACGAGCAGGGGATCGGCCGGATCGCCGAAGCGCCGCCCGGTGACGCTTTCGATATGGGCGATGCCCTGCGCCACCTCGCCGCGAAGGGAATCGGGGAAGCTCTCCCCTTCCTCGTAATAGCGGGTGCACATCTCGGAGGAGATGGTGAAGCCGGGCGGCACCGGCAGGCCGATCGAGGCCATCTCGGCCAGGTTCGCGCCCTTGCCGCCGAGCAGCGCCTTGTTGCCCGCCTCGCCGTCCGAGACGCCGCCGCCGAAGCGGTAGACATAGCGGGTCAT
>DASZEO010000442.1:0-3031 GCA_035940755.1 Allosphingosinicella sp.
TGCCTCACCGGCCTGTGGCTGTGGTGGCCGGTCACCGGAAGCGTGCGCCGCGGCTTTCGCTGGAAGCGCCAGAACGCCACCAGCGCGAACCTTCACCACCAGATGGGCTTCTGGATCCTGCTGCCGCTGGCGATGCTGTCCTTCACCGGGGCGTGGATCTCCTTCCCGCAATTCTTCGGCCGGTTCGAAGCCTCGCAGCCCAGGGGCGGCACGCCCGACCGCGTCCGGGCCCTGCAGGCCCGGCCGCTGGAGCGGCCCGCCCTGGCCCCCGATGCCGCGCTCGCCGCGGCTCGACCCCACGCGACCGGCCCGCTGGTGAGTCTCGCCTGGCCGACCGACCAGGAACCGGAATGGAAGATCGGCTTCGCCCGAGCCGGCGGAACGGCCGAGGTCATCGTCGACGACGCGTCGGGCGCCGCCAAGCCGCCGCGGCCGCCCCGTCCTGAGAGCCAGGCCCGGCTGATGCGGCGCTGGCACGACGGCACCGGCATGGGTCCAGTCTGGCAGGCGGTGATCTTCGTCGGCGGCCTCATTCCCGCCGCGCTGGCGGTGACCGGCATCATCATGTGGCTGCGCAGCCGCCAGTGGCGCCGGCGCCTGGCCGCGCGTCGCAAGGGGCAGCAGCTCAGCGGGATGCCGGCACAATAGCCGCCGTCCCGGCTTTCGCGGGGCTGACGCGGCGATTATTCTCCGCGCCCATGGCCAGGCCGACCTTCTTCGCCACCGAGAAGGACTTCCGCCGATGGCTGGAAGCGAACCATGAAACCGCGCCGGAATTGCTGGTCGGCTTCTGGAAGAAAGGCAGCGGCCGCCCGTCGATCGACTGGCCGCAGGCGCGCGACCAGGCCCTTTGCTTCGGGTGGATCGACGGCGTGCGCCGCTCGCTGGGCGAGGAAAGCTACACGATCCGCTTCACGCCGCGCCGCAAGGGCAGCATCTGGAGCAAGGTCAATGTCGAGCGCTTCCATGCGCTCAAGGCGGAGGGGCGGATGACTCCCGCCGGCGAGCGGGCGTTCGAAGAGAATAAGGGCCGCAGCGGCGTCTACTCTTATGAGAATACGCTCAAGGCGCTGAACCCGGAGGAGGAGGCGCTCTTCCGCGGCAATCCGGGAGCCTGGGCCGACTGGGAGAAAAGGCCGCCCGGCTACCGCAAGGTCGCGCTCCACTGGATCGTCAGCGCCAAGAAGCCGGAGACCCGGGCCCGGCGGCTGGCGAAGCTCATCCAGGACAGTGCTGCCGGCCGTAAGCTCGGCGTCCTCGACATCAACCAGAAGCCGGCCTCGCCCTGAGCCGAAGCGGCAAGCCACCCGCGGGACGGAGCGTCACCATCCCCGACACGCGTACGCAGTGGCTGGGAACGGGCGAGAAGCGCCAGCCGGCGAGCCAGTGAGCAAGGATGGTAAGCGCCTCCGCCGTCGCGAAGCGGGCGCCGACGCAGACCCGCGGCCCGCCGCCGAAGGGGATGTACTGGAAGCGGTGGCGCCTGGCGTGCGCCTCGGCGGTCCAGCGCGACAGGTCGAAGGTGTCGGGATCGTCCCACAGCCGGCGGTGGCGGTGGAGCAGCCACGGCCAGATCGAGACGATGTCGCCGGCCCGCACTTCCTCCTCGCCGAGGCGGTCGTCGGCCACGGCCTCGCGGTCGAACCTCGGCGCCGACGGATAGAGGCGAAGCGTCTCGTCGAGGATCCGGCGAAGCAGCGGCAACCGCTCCGGAAGGGCCGCGTCGGCCCCGTCGCCGAGGGCAGTGCGCGCCTCGGCGGCCGCCTCGTCCTGGAGCTCCGGCTGGTCGGCGAGCAGGAACAGCGCCCAGGTGAGCGCATTGGCGGTGGTCTCGTGCCCGGCGAGGTAGAAGGTGGCGGCGTTGTCGACGGCGAGCGCCAGCGCCTGCTCGGGGGGAAACCGCTCGTGGAGCGCGCGGATCAGAAGCGCGAGGAAATCGTCGGTGGAAGAGTCGGCGAGGCGGTCGCGGACGAGCTGCTCGAGCGTCGCGCGAAGGAACTTTTGCCCGCGCCGGCCGCGCCAGCCGCGCACGCTCCACGGCATCAAAGGCAGGCCGAGCAGAACCTGGAGCCGCGCCTCGCTGACTCCGCCGAGCGCTGCAGAGATATGGTCCATAGCCGTGCGGCTGGTAAGCCGCGGGTCGCCGGCGAAGAGGGTGTCGGAGATGATCCGCATGGTCGTGGCCGTCGCCTCGGCGGCCATGTCGCGTTCGCCTTCGCTCCAACTTTCGGCAGCGGCGCTAGCCGCCGCGGCGAACGCGGGTATGGCCGCCTCCACGGCCGCGGGCGCGAAGCTTGCGGCGACGATCTTGCGCTGGGCGCGCCACAATTCGCCGTCGGAGCTCAGCAGGCCGCTGCCGATGGTCGGTCGAAGCAGCTTCTTGACCAGCTCCGGCTTCACGTAATTGGCGGCGTTGTCGAGCAGGACCCGCTGAACCGCGTCGGGTTCGAGCGGGATGTGGATCCGGTGGCCCAGCACGGTGCGCCGGAGGTAGGGTTCCTCGAAGGCACGCTTCGACCAGCCGTAGACCGCGGTGCGCGCCCGCTCGCCGACGAAGCCGCGCCACACCGCCACCGGCCCTTCCCCGCGCGGCGGGTGCGGCGGGACGTAGGGCTCAGCCGCCGAAGCCATGCGCCTGTGCGACCGCGCGGATCCGGGCTTCGCGGCCGGGCGCCAGCGCCTCCATCCGCTTGCGATAAAAAGCGATCACGCCCTCGCCGGCCCGCTCGGGGCTGCCGGAATCGAACGGCGGCGCCGGATCGTATTCGAGCGCGAGCTGGACCACACGGGCATGCTGCTCGCCGCGTACCGCGGCCGTGAGGGCAAGGGCGAAGTCGATGCCGGCGGTGACTCCGCCGCCGGTCACCCGATTGCGGTCGAACACCACCCGCTCCGCCACCGGCTCGGCGCCGAACAGCGCCAGATGCTCCCGCCATGCCCAGTGACAGGCGGCGCGGTAGCCGTCGAGCAGCCCGGCCGCGCCGAGGATCAGCGAGCCGGTGCACACGCTCGTCACCCATTGCGCCCGCTC
>DASZEO010000443.1:0-1992 GCA_035940755.1 Allosphingosinicella sp.
GCGGCGTTTCGACGAGTTCAACCGCCGCTTCGCCTTCATCATGCACGACATCAAGAACCTGGTGAGCCAGCTCTCGCTGGTCGCCCGCAATGCCGAGCGGCATGCCGCCAATCCCGAGTTCCGCGCCGACATGATCGCCACGCTTCAGGCCTCGGTGAAGAAGCTCAACGACCTGCTCGCCCGCCTCTCCCCAGGCGCCGCGCGCGAGTCGGAGCCGCCGCGGCTGGTGCCGATTCAGCCGCTGGTGGAAACCGTGGCCGCGGCCAAGCGCAAGAGCCACCCTGTCACGGCGATCGGCGAGGCGACGCTGACGGCGACGGCCGATCCGCATTCCCTCCAGGAGGCGCTCGGCCACCTCGTGCAGAACGCGATCGACGCCAGTCCCCCCGGCGCCGCCGTGGAGATCCGCTTCTTCGAAAGCGGCGGCGATGCGATGATCGAGATCGTCGACCGCGGCTCGGGCATGTCGGACGAGTTCATCCGGACGCGGCTCTTCCAGCCCTTCGTTTCCACCAAGCCCACCGGCTTCGGCATCGGCGCCTATGAGGCGCGCGCGCTGATCGCCGCCGCCGGCGGCCGCCTCGAGGTGGACACCGCGCTCGGCGAGGGCAGCCGCTTCACCATCATCCTTCCCGGCGCACAGGCCGTGCCCGGCGCCCAGTACGAACGGATGCGCGCATGAACATGCACGTCAAGCCCAAGCTCCTGATCGTCGAGGACGACGAGGGCCTGCAGCGCCAGCTGCGCTGGGCCTATGACGATTACGAGGTGCTGGTCGCCTCGGACCGCGACTCGGCGCTCAACCTCGTGCGGGCGAACGAGCCGGCCGTGGTCACGCTCGATCTCGGCCTTCCCCCCGACCCGGATGGCGTGAGCGAAGGCTTTGCGGCGCTGGAGAAGATCCTGACTCTGAAGCCCGAAACGAAGGTGATCGTCGCCTCCGGCCACGGCGCGCGCGAGAGCGCGCTGAGGGCGATCGCCTCGGGCGCCTACGATTTCTACCAGAAGCCGGTCGATATCGACCAGCTCGGGCTGATCGTTCGGCGCGCGTTCCAGCTTCACGGAATCGAGACGGAGAACCGGCGCCTCGAAAGCCAGGTGGGCGAAGGCCGGACGGTGCTCGGAACGATGATCACTGCCGCGCCCGAGATGCTGAAGGTCGCCCGTACCATCGAGCGGGTCGCCAATGCGGACGTTTCGGTGATGCTGCTCGGCGCCAGCGGCACCGGCAAGGAGCTGCTGGCCCGCGGCCTCCATGAGCAGAGCCGCCGCCGCGGCGGCGGTTTCGTCGCCATCAACTGCGCCGCCATTCCCGAGAACCTGCTCGAGGCCGAGCTGTTCGGCTACGAGAAGGGCGCCTTCACCGGCGCCATCAAGACCACCGAGGGCAAGATCGAGCTCGCCCATGGCGGCACCCTCTTCCTCGACGAAGTCGGCGACATTCCGCTGCCGCTCCAGGTCAAGCTGCTTCGCTTCCTCCAGGAGCGGGTGGTCGAGCGGATCGGCGGGCGCAGGCCCATTCCAGTGGATACCCGGATCGTGTGCGCGACCCACCAGAATCTCGATGCCATGATCGCGGCCGGCACCTTCCGCGAGGACCTCTATTACCGGCTTGCCGAGATCGTGGTGCGGATTCCGAGCCTCGCCGAACGCTCCGGCGACCCCGGTCTCCTCGCCAAGCATTTCCTCGGCCGCTTCGCGCGCGAGATGAACCCGCAGGTGAAGGGCTTTGCCGGCGGAGCGCTGGCGGCGATCGAGAAATGGCACTGGCCTGGCAATGTCCGCGAGCTCGAGAACCGGATGAAGCGTGCCGTGATCATGGCCGAAGGCAAATATATCTCCGTCGAGGATCTCGATCTTTCCGCGGGAGGCGAGGACGGCCTGCCGGTCAACCTCAAGGCCGCGCGCGAGGCGGCGGACCGAGCCGTCATCCGAAGCGCGCTGGCGCAAACCGACGGCAACATTTCCAGCGCTGCCAAGCTGCTCGGGATC
>DASZEO010000444.1:0-6620 GCA_035940755.1 Allosphingosinicella sp.
TCACGGCCAGGCGGACAGGCTGCGGCGCGCTTTAGCTGCCGGGCGTGCCGTGGCTTTGTTCCCCGAAGGCACCACTGAGGGCGGCCACGTTGTCCTCCCTTTCCGGCCGAGCCTGCTCGCGTCGCTTTTCCCGCCCATACAAGGCGTGCGCGTGCAGCCGGTGGCAATCGACTATGGTGACGCGGCGGCGGAGATTGCCTGGGCTGGCGACGAAGCGGCAGGCGCCAATGCCAAGCGAATCCTCTCGCGCCCAGGATCGATCCCGGTGGTGTTGAAAGTCCTCGCCGCGGTAGAGCCGACCGACGCACGCGACCGCAAGGCGCTGGCCGCCCGAACCCGCGCTGAGGTCGTCGAGGCGCTCGGCGCTTCCGCGGCGAACGCCCAGCCCCTATATGCCGGCCGATGAAGAATAGGAATCCCAGGACCTTCCACGTCAAGTCGTTCGGCTGTCAGATGAACGCCTATGACGGCGAGCGCATGGCTGAGCTGCTGGAGGGCGAGGGGCTAGCGGCGGCCGAGGGGGCCGAGGCCGACCTCGTCGTCCTCAACACCTGCCACATCCGCGAGAAGGCGGCGGAGAAGGTCTATTCCGAGATCGGCCGCCTCACGCGGGCCAACGGGTCCCGGCCGATGATCGCGGTGGCGGGCTGCGTCGCCCAGGCTGAGGGCGCCGAGATCCCGCGGCGCGCCCCCAGCGTCGACATCGTCGTCGGGCCCCAGGCTTACCACAATCTTCCCGATCTGGTCCGGCGCGCCGGCGCCGGCGGGCGCGCGCTCGATACGGACATGCCGCTCGCCTCGAAATTCGGCGCGCTTCCCCAGCGCCGCCGGCAGGCGCCGAGCGCCTTCCTTACGGTCCAGGAGGGCTGCGACAAGTTCTGCACCTATTGCGTCGTCCCCTACACGCGCGGGTCGGAAGCGTCCCGGCCGGCGGCGGCGATCGTCGACGAGGCGAAGGCTCTGATCGATGCCGGGGCCAGGGAGATCACGCTGCTCGGCCAGAATGTGAACGCCTGGCGGGGCGAGAATGGCCAAGGTCTTGACGATCTGATCCGGACCCTGGCCGGGCTGCCGGGGCTCGAGCGGATCCGCTATACCACCAGCCACCCGACCGACATGAGCGAAGGCCTGATCCGCGCCCACGCCGAGGTGCCGCAGCTCATGCCGTATCTCCATCTGCCGGTGCAGTCGGGCAGCGACAGGATCCTCAAGGCGATGAACCGCAGCCACTCGTGCGACGGCTATCTGAGGACCATCGAGCGGGTGCGCGCCGCCCGCCCGGACATCGCGATTTCGGGTGACTTCATCGTCGGCTTTCCCGGCGAGACCGAGGCGGATCTCGAAGCGACGCTCAGCGTCGTCGCGGCGGTGAACTATGCGCAGGCTTTCTCGTTCAAATATTCGCCGCGCCCGGGCACTCCGGCCGCGGCCATGGAAGGGCAGGTGCCGGCGAGCGTGATGGACGAGAGGCTGCAGCGGCTCCAGGCGCTGCTCAACGCGCAGCAGCTCGCCTTCAACCAGGCGAGCGTGGGCCGCCGTACCCAGGTGCTGCTGGAGCGGCCCGGGAAGAGGCCGGGCCAACTGGTAGGCAAGTCCCCCTGGCTCCAGTCGGTGCATTTGGAGACCGGCGCGGCCATCGGCGACATCGTCGAGGTCGAGATCCTTTCCGCCGGACCGAACAGCGTCGCCGGCGCGCAGCTCCTGCCGGTGGCAGCGTAATGGCTCAGAAAAAAACGGCGGAAGCCTCGGCCGCGCGCGCACGGCTGGAGATCGAGTTCGAGCAGCCGCATCTGCTCGGGCCGCTGTTCGGCGAATTCGACCGCAACCTCGTCTCGATCGAGGACCGGCTGGGAGTATACATCGCCGCGCGCGGCGCCAAGGTCCAGATCGAGGGCGACCCCCACGACGCGGCTCGGGCGCGGCAGGTGCTGCTTGGCCTCTACAACCGGCTCGACGAGGGTCACGACATCGACGCCGAGACGGTGAACGCGATCATCGGCATGTCCGGCGAACCGACGCTGGACGGCATCATTTCGCCCGAGGTGGTCGAACCGCCCAAGGTGATGATCCGCACCCGCAAGAAGACGATCGTCCCCCGCTCCAAGAACCAGGCGGTCTACATGGAGGCGCTGGCGCGCGACGACATGATCTTCGCGCTAGGGCCGGCCGGGACCGGCAAGACCTATGTCGCCGTCGCTCAGGCGGTTCAGCAGCTGATCGGCGGCAGCGTCGACCGGCTGATCCTGTCGCGGCCGGCGGTGGAGGCCGGCGAGCGGCTCGGCTTCCTGCCCGGCGACATGAAGGAGAAGGTCGATCCTTATCTGCGCCCGCTCTACGACGCGCTTTACGACATGCTGCCGACCGAGCAGGTCGAGCGCCGGATCGCTTCGGGCGAGATCGAGATCGCGCCGATCGCCTTCATGCGCGGGCGCACGCTTTCCGACGCTTTCATCATCCTCGATGAGGCTCAGAACACCACGCCGGCGCAGATGAAGATGTTTCTGACGCGCTTCGGCATGCGCAGCCGGATGGTTATCTGCGGCGACCCGCAGCAGGTCGACCTGCCCGAGCCCGGCAAGTCGGGCCTTCACGACGCCGTGGCGCGGCTGGAGGGGATCGACAAGATCGCCACTATCCGCTTCGGCGCCGGCGACGTCGTCCGTCATCCCCTCGTGGGGCGGATCGTCGAAGCCTATGAAGGCAAGGCCTGATGCTGCTCGTCGAGGCCGACATATCCCAGGAGTGGGACCGAAGCACCGACTGGGCCGCCGTCGCTGAACAGGCGGTTCGGGCGGCGATCGCGCACAGCCGGCATTTCGGCCTGGCACAGCGCGATGCGGAGGTGTCGGTCAAGTTCACGACCGATGAGGAAGTGCTCTCGCTCAACGCCACCTGGCGCGGCAAGGACGCCGCTACCAACGTCCTTTCCTTTGCGATGGCCGATGATCCGACCGCGGCGCCGCTTCTCGGCGATGTCGTCCTCGCGCACGGCGTCTGCGCACGCGAAGCGGAGGGCAAGGGCATCGCGGTCGAGCATCACGCCGCGCATCTGGTGGTGCACGGGACGCTGCATCTGCTAGGATATGACCACGAAACGAGCGACGAGGACGCCGAGGAGATGGAAGAGGTCGAGCGTCGGGCGCTTGCCGCGATCGGAATCGCCGACCCCTATCAGGTGACAGAGGTGCAACCCTAACCGCATGGAAGACGACAGTCCCGGCGGCCGCGACGACGGCCGCAGCTTCTGGAGCGGCCTTCGCGCCCTGCTCTTCGGCGACGACAACGAAGCCACCTTGCGCGACGAGATCGAGGAAGCGATCGAGAGCCGCGAAGGGGAGGTGCCGCGCGTCGGCGACCTCAGCCACGTCGAGCGGCAGATGCTTCGCAACATCCTCCACTTCGGCGAGAAGACCGCCGGGGACGTCGTCGTTCCGCGCGGCGACATCATCGCCGTGCCGACGACCATGACCTTCGAAGGGCTGGTGGTGGCTTTCGCCGAAGCGGGGCACAGCCGTCTGCCGGTTTACGAAGAGAGTCTCGATACGGTGGTGGGCATGATCCACGTCAAGGACGTGTTCGCCGTCCAGGTGACGGGCGTCGAGCCGCCAGCCGAGATCGCCCAGCTGATGCGCACGCCCCTCTACGTGCCGGAATCGATGGGCGTGCTCGATCTGCTCGCGCGCATGCGCGCGCAGCGGGTGCACCTCGCGATCGTCGTCGATGAGTTCGGCGGGACCGAAGGGCTGCTCACCATCGAGGACGTGGTCGAAGAGATCGTCGGGGAGATCGAGGACGAGCATGACGAGGAGCTTCCGGGCCTGCTGACGCCGCTGGAAGACGGCGTCTGGGAGGCGGACGCGCGCGCCGAGCTCGAAGACGTGGCCGAGGCAATCGATGCGCGCCTGGGCGCGGTCGAGGAGGATGTCGACACGCTGGGCGGCCTCGCCTTCGTCCTTGCCGGCCGCATTCCGCAGCCGGGCGAAGTGCTGGAGCACCCCAGCGGCTGGAAGCTTGAGGTCACGGAGGGGGACACCCGTCGAGTCACGCGCCTGAGGCTGCACGCGCCCGAGGAGGGCGCAATGGTCGAATAGGGATTGGGAGGGGGCGATGGACTTCGAGCATATCCGGCTGGAGCACAGCCCCGCCGCGGTCGCGACGATCACGCTCATCCGACCCCATTCCCTCAACGCGCTCAGCGGCGCCATGGTCGACGAGCTTCGCGAAGCGGTGGAGAGCCTGCCCGGCTCCGGCGCGCGGTGCCTGCTGATCACCGGCGAGGGCCGCGGCTTTTCGAGCGGCGCGGATCTGGCGAGCGGCGGCGGGCTGCCGGCCGACGCGGGGCTGGCGCTGGAGAAGCATTTCAATCCGCTGGTGGAGGCGCTGTTCGCTTTGCCCATCCCGGTGGTGGCGGCGGTGAACGGTCCCGCCGCCGGCGCCGGCTGCAGCCTCGCTCTGGCCGCCGACATCGTCATCGCCGCGCGCTCCGCCTACTTCCTCCAGGCCTTCATCAACGTCGGGCTGATCCCGGACGCCGGGGCGACCTGGCTCCTCCCCCGGCTCGCGGGCCGCGCGCGGGCGATGGAGATGATGATGCTCGGCCAGCGCATCTCGGCCGAGCAGGCGCAGAGCTGGGGCATGATCAGCCGGGTCGTCGAGGATGCCGATCTCGCCGCCGAAGCGGTCGCACTGGCAACTAACCTCGCCCAGGGACCGACCGTGGCGCTCGGGCTGATACGCCAACTGGCACGAGATGCCGAGCAGCTCTCGCTCGGCGACGCACTCGCCGCGGAGCGGGTGGCTCAGCGCCACGCGGGGAATACGAGCGACTTTCGGTCCGCGGTCATGGCCTTCCTCCAGAAACGCCAGGCCCGGTTCGAAGGCCGATAATTGCCTCGCCGCCGCGGGCGGCATATGAGCCGTGGCCATGGCCACCACCCTCGATGAACTGGCGAAGCGCCGCGAGCAGGCGCGCCTCGGCGGCGGCGAAAAGCGGATCGCGGCCCAGCACGCTAAGGGTCGGCTGACCGCGCGCGAGCGCCTGACGGTGCTGCTCGATCCCGGCAGCTTCGAAGAATATGACATGTTCGTCGAGCACAATTGCGCCGACTTCGGCATGGAGACCCAGAAGTTCCCCGGCGACGGCGTGGTCGCCGGATCGGGCACGATCAACGGCCGGCTCGTCTACGTCTTCGCCCAGGACTTCACCGTGTTCGGCGGATCGCTGTCGGAGCGCCACGCGCAGAAGATCTGCAAGGTCATGGACATGGCCATGAAGGTCGGCGCGCCCGTCATCGGCCTCAACGACAGCGGCGGCGCGCGCATCCAGGAAGGCGTCGCCAGCCTCGCCGGCTATGCCGAGGTGTTCCAGCGCAACGTGCTCGCCTCCGGAGTCGTCCCGCAGATCAGCCTCATCATGGGCCCGTGCGCGGGGGGCGCGGTCTATTCACCGGCGATGACCGACTTCATCTTCATGGTGAAAGACTCATCCTACATGTTCGTCACCGGCCCGGACGTGGTGAAGACCGTCACCAACGAGGTGGTGACGCAGGAAGAATTGGGCGGCGCCGTCACCCATACCACCAAGTCGGGCGTCGCCGACGTCGCCTTCGAGAACGACATCGACGCCCTGCTAGCAACGCGGGATTTCTTCGACTTCCTGCCGCTGTCGAACCGTCACGAGCTGCCGGAGCGGCCGTCCGAGGACCCGTGGGACCGGGTGGAAGAGAGCCTCGACACGCTCATCCCTGACAGCGCGAGCAAACCCTACGACATGCACGAGCTGATCCGCAAAGCCGTGGACGAGGGCGATTTCTTCGAGCTCCAGCCGTCGCATGCCGCCAACATCATCGTCGGCTTCGGCCGCATCGAAGGGCGCACGGTCGGCATCGTCGCGAACCAGCCGACGGTGCTCGCCGGCGTGCTGGACATCGCGTCGTCCAAAAAGGGCGCGCGGTTCGTTCGCTTCTGCGACGCGTTTGAGATCCCGATCCTCACCTTCGTCGACGTGCCGGGCTTCCTGCCCGGCGTGGCCCAGGAGCATAACGGCATCATCAAGAACGGCGCCAAATTGCTGTTCGCTTATGCCGAGGCGACGGTGCCGAAGATCACCGTCATCACCCGCAAGGCCTATGGCGGCGCCTATGATGTGATGGCCTCCAAGCATCTGCGGGGCGACCTCAACTACGCCTGGCCCACGGCCGAGATCGCCGTGATGGGCGCCAAGGGCGCGGTCGAGATCATCTTCCGAAAGGACATCGGCGATCCCGACAAGATAGCCGAGCGCACCCGCGACTATGAGGCGCGCTTCGCCAACCCGTTCGTGGCCGCGAGCAAGGGGTTCATTGACGAGGTGATCATGCCCCATTCCACCCGCCGCCGCATCGCGCAGGGCCTGAGGAAGCTGCGCAACAAGCAGCTCGAAAATCCCTGGAAGAAGCATGATAACATCCCGCTCTGACGATCTGCTCGTCGGGTTCGTCAGCCTCCTCCTGCTCCCCTTGATCGCGTGGCGGATCTTCCGCGGCTTGCGCGACGGGAGCCTGCCCCTCTACCGAACCTATGTGGACCGCACCGGCGGCTCGCGGTTCGGCGTCCTGCTCGCTCTGCACGTCTTGAGCTTC
>DASZEO010000445.1:0-2596 GCA_035940755.1 Allosphingosinicella sp.
AGGCGGCGGAAATCGTGGGCCAGGCGAGGGGCCTTCTGAGCGCCGTCGACGATCTCGATACGGCCGCGCGGCTGGAGACTCAGCGGCTGGATTTCGGCGCGGGCGCAGTCGATGCCGCGGCGCTGCTGGGCCGGCTGTTCGATTCCTATCGCCTCGTGGCCGAGCAACGCGGCGCCGCCTTGACGCTGGCGGTGGCGCCGGACCTGCCGACCGTCGCTGTCGAACCCGCCGCTGCCGAACGTATGTTCGCGCGGCTGCTCGCCGCCACGATCGGCTTGGCCGGTGCCGGCGAGACGATCGCGGCGACCATGGCGGCGGAGACCCGCGGCGACCGGGCCGTCGTCCGGCTGTCGGTGGACCGGCCGCGGGCGATCGCGGCATTGGGCGAGAACGCCCTGCTCGACCCGGGCTACAGCCCCGACGGGGATTGGCCGGGAGCTCCCGCCCTCGGCCTGGGTTTCGCGCTGCGGCTGGTCCGCAACCTCGCCGAGGCGGCGGGTGGCGGGCTCGATGTGGGCGAGCAGCGGATTTCGGTCTACCTGCCCGGCTCGGCTGCCGAGGCTTCGGACCCGGGGCAGAACGAAGAGAGCGCCTGACCGCCGCTTGTGCAGCACCGTCTGGTTTCGCCGCCCGCTCCGCGCTATCGCGCGCGCAGCTTCGGGAAAGGGCCTGTAGCTCAACGGTAGAGCCGGCCGCTCATAACGGCTAGGTTGGAGGTTCGAATCCTTCCGGGCCCACCAGATACCACATCAAAGTGGTACTTTGATGTGAGGCAGGGGAAGAGGAGGGATTTCTTCTTTCTTTCCTGCCCCGGGTCAAAGTACCACTTTGACCCGATCGTCGGGGAGTAGCGCAGCCTGGTAGCGCATCTGCTTTGGGAGCAGAGGGTCGCAGGTTCGAATCCTGTCTCCCCGACCATCAATCGCCATTAGGAAAGCCGTCCGGGGGACGGCTTTCGGCGATTGATCCGCCGGATGGCGAAGACGAGCCAGCCGTGCTCTGCTAGTGCCCCGCCGCCGTCACCGGCCCAGCCTCGATCGTCTCAGGCGCATCCGCGATCACCGCAAGCATCGCCGTCCAGGCGGCGACGTTCTGGCGCAGCTGGGCGGGGTCGATCTTGTCGAGCGTGTCGTCGGGCGTGTGGTGGTAGTCGAAATAGCGGGTGCCGTCCTGGTTGAGGTCGACCGCCGCCACCCCGCGGCGCACCCAGGCCGAAAGGTCGGCGCCGGCCCCCGCCGGGTCGCGCCCGCGAAGGATGCCGAGCGGGGCGAGCAGCGCGGCGAGGCGATCGGCGAGAGCGGCATTGGCTGCCGCGAAGCTCGACTCCACCCGCCACACCCGGTCGGCGCCGAAATCCGATTCCGCCACCAGCGCGACATTGTCGCTGCCATGGGCTGCCAGATAGGCCTCGCTGCCGTTGCCGCCGACCTCCTCGGCGCCGAACAGCACGACCCGGATCGTGCGGCGGGCGCCGCCGGCGTCCATGATCCTTTTCGCCGCCGCGCTGGTGATGGCGACGCCGGCCGCGTTGTCGATGGCGCCGGTGCCCAGGTCCCAGCTGTCGATATGGCCGCCGATCAGCACCATGCCGGCGGAAGGATCGCTGCCGGGAACCTCGCCGATGACGTTGCCGGACTCGCGGCTGCCGATGTTGCGCGGCGTCAGGACGAGGTGCATCCGCACCGGCCGGCCGCGCCGGAGCATGCGCTGCAGCTGCTCGGCGTCGGGGATCGACAGCGCCGCCGCGGGGATCGGCCGTACTCCCTCGGTCCACATCTGGACGCCGGTATGGGGGTTGCGATGATAGTCGGTGCCGATCGAGCGCACGACGATCCCTGCCGCGCCCTTGCGCGAGGCGATGGACGGGCCCTGCCGCCGCGCCGCCCCGAACTGCCCGTAGCCGGAGCCGTCCTGGGTCGGCCGCATGCCGTGGCTGACGAAGACGATTCGCCCCCGCACGCTGGCGTCGCTGGCCGCTTCGAGTGCGGCGACGTCGTCGAAGCCCACCACCTCCGCGGTGATGCCGGCGGCGGGGGTGGCGCCGCTATTGCCCAGCGCCGTCAGCACCAGCGGCTGGGGAAAGGGCGAGACGATCTCGGCCCGCTCCTCGCCGCGTACCCAAACCGGCATCCGATAGGTCTCGATGCGTACGTTGCTGAAGCCGAGCGCGCGCAGCCGCCGTGCCATCCACTCGCGCCCGCGCGCCTCCGCCTCGGAGCCGGCAGGCCGCGGCCCCACTTCGGTGGTGAGCCCTTCGACGGTGTCCCAGGCATAGCTGTCATTGGCCAGCGCCTCGTCGCGAAGGCCGGCGGCGAGGTCGCGCACCGGCGCGGGCGCGGGCGGCGGCCCCGGCGGCATCGCCGGCGGGGTGGCGAAAGCAAGGGAAGGCAGGGCGAGCGCAAGGAGCAGGAAATTCTTCATGACGTGGGCGCTTACGGAGCGAGGCTGCGTTTGCCAATCCCGGCCCGCCGCACTAGGTGACCGGACCTCATCCCCATCCTTGGAGTCTCAGCGCCTCATGGCCGCGCAGTACAGCTTTGTGATGAAGGGTCTTTCGAAGACCTTCCCCGGCGCCCCCAAGCCGATCCTCAACAAC
>DASZEO010000446.1:0-9828 GCA_035940755.1 Allosphingosinicella sp.
CCGACATGCAGATCAATTACGGGACGGGCCGCGACGTCAGCGACGAGAGCATCGCCGATGCCGGCGAGCCGCTGCGCATCGTGTGGCGGCCCGGCAGCTGGATCGAGCTCGGCCTCCGCCGCTGATCGCGCCGCCATCGGCGCTCTCAATCGCCGGCATTATCCATGAAGCGTACCTCCACCGGCACGCCGCCGATCTCGACCGCCGCTGGCAGCGCCGCCGCGCCGGTGCTGAAGCCGTCGAGCAGCCGCGCGTTGACGCCCATCCTTCCGAAATCCTTCCCCAGTGTCTTCCAGTGGGTGAGGCAGGCGCAGATCGGGCAATGGTGGATTCCGATCAGCCTGTCGCCCCAGATGTAGGGGATGGTCTCGCCCTCGATCGCCACCGCGCCGTCCGGATAATAAGCGCCGAGCCAGCCGGTGCGGCGGCATAAGCTGCAGTTGCACGAGCCCACCCATTCCGGCACGTCCGGCGCCGTCATTCTGACGGCCCCGCAATGGCAGCTTCCCTGAATCATCGCGCCCGCTCCTGCCGTCGATTCCCCACCACCTTGTAGCCGGCCCCGCAGCAATCGCCCATTCATAGCTTGTCGGCGATAAAGCGCCCTGTTTTCACTGAGGTTCGAGGCGCGGTGAAGATAGCAGGCCATGAGCTGGAACGGGACCGAGCGGGCGGCGTCGCGGCTACCGCGCTCGTCCACCTGCTGCTCGGCCTCGCCTTGCTGTGGGGCTTGGGCGCGCCGATGCCGCGGGCCCTCGATGCGCCGCTGAAGCTGTTCAACGTCGTCCCGCCGCCGCCCGAGCCTGACCCGCCGCCCCGGCGCCCGCCGCCGCGCGTGGAAAGCGATACCCGCGCCCAGCGCTTCGCCCCGCGCGAGGAAGGCGGCGCCTCGCCGCCGAACCTGCGTTCCCAGGCTACGGAAGTCGTCGCGCCGCGGCCGCAGATCCCGCTGCCGGTGCCCTCGCCGATCGTCGCCGCGCCTTATGCCGGCACCGGCAGCGACGCCACCTCGGGCGCCGCCGACATCCGGGGACCCGGCAAGGGCTCGGGCGGCGAGGGGGACGGCAGCGGCAGCGGCGCCGGCGGCCGCGGCGACGGCGGGGGCGGCTACGGTCGGATGACCCCGCCGCGGCTGATCCGAGGGCGGTTGCGCAATTCCGACTATCCGCCGGGCCTGGGCGAAGCGGGCGTCGGCGGAACGGTGTCGGTGCGTTACACGGTGCTGACCGACGGCAGCGTCGTCGATTGCCGGATCACCCGCTCCAGCGGGTCGCGCGAGCTCGACCTCACCACCTGCCGCCTGATCGAGGCTCGCTTCCGCTACGATCCCTCGCGCGACGGCCGCGGGCGGCCGATCGTCTCCCACATCGTCGAGAACCACAGCTGGATCGTGGACGACCTCCCGCCCGATCCCGAGGAGCCGCCCCGCCGGCGCCGGCGGCTGTTCTAGGCGGGGCAGCGAGAGGCCCGAACCGCTCCGTCCCCGTCCCCGCCCGCACCGGCGCATCCTGAGACGGGGCGCCGCAACCCTGCCGCACGCCGAGCGCTGTTCCAGCCTAACCTAAAGCAAGGAGCAGGCGAGTATGAGTATCCTCGGCACGATCACCAATGCGATCTTCGGCCAAGCGCGCGCGGTCCAGCAGGCGGCGCGCCCGGCGGCCCAGCCGCCCGCGGCCGGCAGCGGCGCGATGCCGCAAATGGGCCAGCCCGCGGCCCAGCAGGCGACGCCGGCGCAGCCGGTCGACGTCGAGGCGACGCTCTCCCACATCGCCCAAAGCAAGGGCAATCCGAACCTCAACTGGCGAAGCTCGATCGTCGACCTGATGAAGCTGCTCGACCTCGATTCGAGCCTGACCAACCGCAAGGCGCTCGCTACCGAGCTCGGCTATGCCGGCGAGAAGGACGGCAGCGCCGAGATGAACCTGTGGCTCCACCGCAAGGTGATGGAGTCGCTGGAAAGGAATGGCGGCGTCGTGCCGGCAAGCCTGAAGGACTGACACGGCATCGGGCAGGGCGGAAACTAACCTCGGTTACGGCCGTTGTTGCTGTACCGCCCCTCCACCGGGGCCGCCTCGGCGACCTTCAGAAAGGCCGACTGTGCTCTCTTATCCCGTGCGCCTCATCCCCACCCGCGACGGCGTGCGCGCCGTCTTTCCGGACCTTCCGCAGGCCGTGGCCGACGGCAGCGACGAGGAGGACGCGCTGACGCGTGCGCTGTTCGTCCTCGAAATGGCGCTCGGGCACCTGCTCGCCCACGGCGAGCTGCCGCCGCCGCCCTCGGACATTTGCGGCGCGCCGATGGTGACCACCCACAAGTTCGTGCGCACCCGCGCGACCGCCTGACCACGCGAAGGCCCCACCGGGAACACGGACCGAAAAGAAAAACGCCCCGGCCGCGAAGGCCGGGGCGTTCCGTTGTCTGCCGTGGCTGGGCGCTTAATAGCGGCCTTCACCCTTGCCGAACGAGGAGCCTTGGCCCTCATCCTGTGACTGATAGTCGCCCTTGCCGAGGCCCTTGTCGGAATTCTCGCCCTGCTGGCCGGAGCCGAACTGGTCCTGCCCCGACTGTTGGCCCTTCTGGCCATAGTCGGTCTGGTCCTGCTCATCCTGCTGGCCGCTCTTGCCGCCCTGCTGATCCGAGCCGAACTTGTCCTGGCCGGACTGCTGGCCCTTCTGGCCGAAGTCGCTCTGATCCTGGTCGAACTGGCCGCTCTTGCCGCCCTGCTGGTCGGAGCCGAATTTGTCCTGTCCGGACTGCTGGCCCTTGTCGAACCCGGAATCCTGGCTGAATTGCTTGTCCTGGCCGCCTTGGCGCTCGCTTTCGAACTGCGAGTCCTGCTTGCCGCCGAAGCCGTCCTTGTCGCTGTTCATGGTCGCATCTCCTGAAACCCCAGGGCGCCACGGCACCGTGCCGGCACTGGGCCTGGGATGTGGATAACGCAGGTTAGGATGACATGTTGCCGGCAAAGCGCCGGGGCGAGCGATGTGTGCGCCGGGTCAATAGTCGACAGTGACGAGGACGCTGTCGCTGTAGCTTCCGGGCCTGACCGACTGGCCGGCCGGGACTCGCCCGTAGACGGTAAGGCTCTGCGCGGAGCCGCTGCCGGTGCCGTTCACCTTCGCACCCAGCGCCGTGCCGTCGCCCCACGCGAGGGTGCGCAGCGAGTTGCTGTACAATTGGTAGGTGAGAAAGCTTCCCCCCGGCCCCGCCATGCGCCGGACCGAGCTGCTGACATTCTGGCCGGGGCCCAGGCTGACCTGATAGGGCGCGCCGCTCGAGCAGTTGACCGAGACGGTGGCGGTGCTGAGGGCGGCGCTGGCCGAGGCGTAGGTGCCGAAGCCGAGCGTTCCCGACGACACCGAGCAGGTGGGCGAAACGCTGCCGTTGACGGGGACGGAGCCGGTCCCGACGGTGCCGCCGCCTTTTTTCACGGTGAGGGTGAGGGTGTCGGAATAGCTGCCCCAGGTCGCCGGCGTCTGGTTGGCGGTGACCCGGCCGTAGATGAGGTAGTTGCGGCTCTGGTTCGGACCGCTCGCGAAATCGATGACGATATCCATCCGGCTGCCCGCGTCGCAAAAATTGCTGGTCCGTGCGGCATTCTGGTAGATTTGATAGCCCAGCGAGGCCGCGCCGTTGCGCATCTGCCGGGACGTGCAGGAGCCGCCGGCGCCGCCGGTTAGGTTCAGCGACAGGCTTTCCGCGCCGCTGCCGCCCTGGCAGGCGACGGTGATCGTGCCGGTGCTGTCCACTGCCGGCTTGTTGACGGTGTCGTAGGCGGAAAAGGTGATGCCCGCGGTGGTGACCGTGCAGGTGATCGCCGCCTCGGCGGGCGCGGGGGCGACCATCGCCGCCAGCGAGAGCAGGCCAGCGAAGAGCAGGCTCTTCAGCAGCATGAGGCGTTGCAAACCCGTCATCTCCATCCTTGCCGCGTCCGCAGGGCTCGCGCGCGTCCCTCGTTCGGCTGCTTTCCGGCGGGTAAATGACGTGGGTAAACGATGCGTTAAGGGGGGCGCCGGCTCAGGCGATGGGCGGCCGGTCCGGAACCGGGAATTCGTAGGTGGTCCCGTCCGGTCGGTGAAGCACGGCGCCGGGATAGCCGGGATAGGTGACGGCGCGGACCCGCCGGGCGACTTCGGCCTCGTCCATGTCCGGCGTGATCACCTTGAGCGCGTGGAGCTGCTTGCGGGTGTAAGGCCCGCGGGTCCAGTGGACCGGCGCCTCCGGCAGCGGCTCGCCGCGGGCGATGATCGGGACCAGGTCGCGGAACATCGCCACCATCGTCTCCATGGTGCGAAGCTTCAGCGTCTCGACGCTGTCGTCGGGGTGGAGCGGGAAGCGCCGTTCGTCCACGATCCGGCCCGTATCGACCTTGGCGAGCATGTGGTGGCAGACCGCGCCGAATTCCGCCGCTTCGTCGTAGAGCGCGAAATTGTAGCAGCCGATGCCCGGATAATCGACCGATGCGGGGTGGAAGTTGATCGCGGTTCCCGCGCGGTCGAGGTCCTCCTGGCGCACGATCCACGGCGACAGGAACGAGATCAGCGTGTCGCGCCCCGTCGGGAAGGACAAGTCGGGGTAGGGGTCGCCGACCTGGCCGGTGAAGACGGTGAGCCGGCTGCCGAGCGCCTCGCGGGCGATCTCGGCCGCCTCCGCGCTGAACCGGTCCTGCTTGCTCAGGAGAAGGACTTTGCCCTGCGTCATCGCGCGAGCCCTAGCAGCCGGCGGACGCAGATCAATCCGGACGATTGGCAAGCCGCGCCGGCAGTGGCAGGGCGGCCCCATGTGCAACGAACAGCGCCGGCGCGTCGCGCTGGGGCAGATCCGCGAGGACTGGAGCCACACGCGCATTCCGCTGCGCTTCCCCGAGGGTCTGCCGAACCTGGCGCCGCTCGATTCGATCCGGATCACCGACCAGAATGCGATCATCCGCGCTTCGTCGGAGGAAGACGGTGCCGCCGAGCTGGTGGTGAGGCGCTGGTCCTGGCCCGGCCCCGGGGGCAAGCCGGTCTACAATTTCCGCTCCGAGGGCCGCGAGTTCGCGCGCGGCCGCTGCCTGATCGTCGCCGACGGCTTCTACGAATTCACCGCGCCGGCCGAGCCGGGCAAGAAGCGCAAGGACAAATGGATGTTCACCGTGCCCGGCGAGGCGTGGTTCGGCATCGCCGGCCTGTGGCGCGCCGATCCTGCGGTGGGCGAGGCCTATACGATGCTGACGACCGAGCCCGGAGCGGACGTGGCGCCCTTCCACAACCGGCAGGTCGCCGTGCTGCGCCGCGCCGACTGGGGCCGCTGGCTCGATCCTGCTATAGCCGCCGGTGAATTGCTGGCGCCGCTGCCGGCCGGAAGCCTCGCCGTCGAGCAGGTGGGCTGACGCAACGCGGCGGGCGGTGCGGGCGTTCTGCGGGTTGTCGAGGAGGTGAAGATGCGTGCTCTCCCATTGTTGCTGATCATCGCGGGCTGCGCCGCCGTCGGCGAGTCGGGCCAGGCCGAGCTGTCGCGCGAGCTGGCGAACATGACGGCCGGCCCGGCCCAGAGCTGCGCCCCTTCGACGCAGAGCCAGTCGCTCCAGGCGGTCGACAACCGCACCCTCGTCCTGCGTACGGCCAATACCGTCTGGGTCAGCCGGCTGGAGGGCCCGTGCCCAGGCCTGACGCCGATGAGCACGATCATCGTCGAGAGCTTCAACGGCCAATATTGCCGCGGCGACCACGTGAGCGGGCTCGAACCTGGATCGTCGATACCAGGCGCCACCTGCCCCCTCGCCGAGTTCGTGCCTTACCGGGCGCGCTGACGGTTCTGCGGCCTTTAGGATTGCGAGGCTTAGGCCGGAGTCTCGAGCGCCAAATAGCGTGAGAGGACCCAGCATTGTTCCTGCCGGAACGCGATGCTCGCCCATTCTCCGTCCGTGGCGAGGATCCGCACCGTATCCCGGCGCCCGAGGCGACGGACCGAGGGCGCCTGGCGAGCTGGCGCAGTGTGGCAGTTGAGGATGCTGGCGGTGACAAAGGCCGCCGGAGCGGCCGCCGCGGACCGCCGCGAGGTCTCGTCGGCCGGAGCAGGCATCTTCGTCGGGCGATAAGGCGGGATGATCAGGAGCGCGGCGATCAGGACCAGCAAAGGTATGGCAAGGGCGACGAGCATGGCCGTGGGGGTGAGGCCCGGGTGCTCCTCCGCTGGGCCTGAGGTTCTTCGCGCAGCCGCCGGCGCGGCATCAGAGGCCCATGGGCGAGCAAGCTCGGGTTCGCGAGCCGGGGAGGTTCCTCGCGCAGCCGCCGGCGCGGCATCAGAGGCCCAGAGGCGAGCAGGCTCCGGTTCGGGAGCTGGGGAGGTTCCTCCCGCGGCCGCCGGCGCGGCATCAGCGGCCCAGGGTCGAGCAGGCTCCGGTTCGGGAGCTGGGGATCCCTGGGCCTCGGCTGCCGGCCCATCCGCTGGATCGGCTCGGTCTGGGACAGGTTCCGGCGCCGGCTCCGCGGCCTCACCGGCACCCGGGAGATTTACCGCTTCGACAGCCTCCTCGTCTGGTACCGCTTCGACGGCCTCCTCGCCTGCGTCGGCCACGGCATCCGCCACGGCCGGGGCAGGCTCGGGTGCCTCGACGACTTGCCGAGGCCGACGGCGGGTGGGGATATAGACCCAGTCCGTCGTCGGCGACCAATCTCCCATGAAGTCGGGGACCCGGGATTGCCGCTCCTTTTGAGTAGCTGCGCCATCGAGAAGTTCCCCATTGGCCGCAGGCTCATCCGCGACGGCCTCTATCGGAGGGTCCACCGTCTCCACAGTCCTGAGCTCGTCGCTATCGGCCTGCGAAACCGCCGTAGCGGCGGGTTCGCCCTCCGGGACGGGCTCGACCAAGGCGGCTTGCGCCGAGTCGGGTTGATCGGCGCTGTCGGGATCGGCCGCGGCTTGCGCTTCCGGCTCTTCGGCAACCGGGGCGGCCGGGGCCTGGTCGGGGACGATCGTGGCCGCCTCCTCCAGCTCCTCCGGCTGCTCCTCCGGCAGCTCCTCCTGTTCCTGAAGGTGGCGAAGCACCTCCTGGATCGGGAGCTCCTGCCGCGACGGGCGGTTGCTCCTGGCGCTCGTGCGGGATTGCTCCGCAGGAGCCGGGGGCAGGCCGGTGGGGACGTGGGACGCCGGCGGCCGCGCCTGCCACACGATGCGAAAGCCGCGCGGCACGTGCCAGCGGCCGTACGCGGTGCGTACAAGATCGCGTCGGCAGCGGCGGCAGCGGGTGAAGTAATAGCCGTCATTCCACCGGGCGAGCGGCTCGGCAGAGTGAAGGCCGAGCCGGCAAAGCAGCGGCATGGGCGCGCCCCGGCTCATGGTGGCGGCCCTAGAAACCCGTGTCATCGAAAATGTCGAACCTCGGGCGCGCGCGAACGCCCCCGGTGCAGGCCCGAAACTCCAGTTCGAGGAAGGCGAGGCGCTTCTCCACCTCCGGGTGGTAGAGGTGGATGAAGTCGTGTGCCCGCGCGAACGTCAGGCACTGGAAGAGGAAACCCGGCAGACTGGGCCTGAACTCGCTCCTCAGCAGCGCTTCCCTGCACAAGGTGTAGCGCACGGCGGGGAGCCGGCTGGAGTTGCCGTCGCTCGCGGCCGAACGCAGCAGTTCCTGCATCTCGCTCAGCGCCTCCGCAGCTGTCGGGTTTGGCTCGGCCATGCGCCGTTATCCGCCAGGGCGCGAACAGCGACGACGCTATTCGATGTAGTGGACCTTCGCGGCGCCCGGATTTTCTTCGCCTTCGTCGACCAGCTTCAGCCGCTGGCTGTCTTCGGCGGGCTTGTGGGTCATCGAACCTTCGACGATCCCGCCATTGCCGATCCGCATCCGCGAATAGGTGATCTCGCCCTTGACCACGGCCGAGCCCTCGATGGCCAGGTCGGCCGTCTCAATGGCCCCCTCGACCCGGCCGGACACCCGAACCCGCTCGGCGTAGATGCGGCCCACGATCGAACTCTTCTCGCCCAGGATCAGGGTCGCGCAACGCACGTCGCCGTGGACTCGCCCCTCGATGTGAAGGTCGACTTCGGCTTCGATATTGCCGGTGACGAGAATGTCCGCGCCGATGACCGACATCTGAACCTCGTCCGAAGAAGCCACCGAAGAGGGCTGCTGGGCGGCCGGCAGCGAGCCTGAGCCGTTTACCGTACGATTACGAGCGCCATCGACGCTGCTTCCCACCGAGCTCATTGTGTTTTCCCCTGTGCTGACGCTCTGTCGGCCTTGAATATGTCGAGATACACCAATCCCTTAGAAGGCGCAAAGCCCATTTGCCCCGCCGCGGAAGTGATCTGCTTTGATACAGCAAGTGCCGCAAAGCCTACCGGCGGACAGGATGCGGGAATGGCCTTGAGGGGCCGGGAGCAGGTGCCCCGCCGTGATCGCTTTTCGGGGTTTCGCCATTTGCCGGAACGGGTTGCGGGTGATTGTCGCCGCGGACCGGCGCCGTGGGGGCCGAGGCGCACCAGCATGGTTAGCAGCGTGTTAACCATTTCACTTTAGCTGGGAGGAAGGCGAAACTGCGGGCCAGGATGGGTGAACCGACGACCACAGCTCAGATGGCGACCGCTCGCATGCTCCCTGCTTGTGACCACCTCGTGCGTCCCGGTGGCGCAGGGTGGCTCACCGGCGCGGCCGGAACGCGTCATTGCGCTGGCCTATCAAGTGGACGCACCCTTGACCTACGATCCGCTGCTCGCCGCCCTTGTTGAACCGCCGCAATCCCTGGCTCGCGGCGCGCCGCCCTTCATCATGGCACGAGGCGCCGGCCGCCGGCAGCTGGAGCTAGCCACCGACTGCCTTGCCGCGGCCGCTTATTATGAAGCCCGATCCGAGGGCGTCGCCGGCCAGCGCGCCGTCGTGCAGGTGGTCCTGAACCGGGTCCGCCATCCCGGGTTTCCGGCGACGATCTGCGGCGTCGTCTACCAAGGTGAAACCGCCGCGCTTTGCCAATTCTCCTTCACCTGCGACGGCTCGATGTACCGGCCGCGCGACCCCAGAGCGTGGAGCGCTGCGCGCCGCCTCGCCGCCGAGGCGCTCGAGGGCTACGTCTACGTTCCCGTCGGCCTCGCCACGCGCTTCCACACCCTCGACGTGCGCCCGCAATGGAGCCGGAGCCTGCCGCGCGTCACCGCGGTCGGCTCGCATGTCTTCTACCTGGAAAGCGGCGCCGGCGGCCGGTCGGCGGCCTTCGCGCGGCCGTCCGAGCAGATATCCGGATCACGCTCCCCGGCCTGAGGCGCCCGCGCAAGCCCGCCGATTAACCCGATTTCAACGGGAGCGCGGCATCTTCCGCCCTCCAGCGGCGAGGCGTTTCATGGCTTATTCCTCTTCCATCAGCTTCCCGGCGTCGGCCAACGAGCGGGCGCTCGAGCGCGAGCGGGTCGACTATCACGGGACGGTCCGGGAGCTTGGATCGATCCCGCGTCAGGTGCGGGTGGTCGATCTTACGCGCAAGGGCTGCCGCCTCGCCGGCGGCGACGTGAGGCGTTCCGACGAAGTGTGGATCCGCGTCGGCCAGCTCCCGCCGATCCGCGGGAAGGTCGTATGGGTCGCGAAGGGCGAGTTCGGCTGCGAATTCTACAAGCCGCTGGCGCCGTCGGAGCTGCGCTCGATCGCCGCGGGGAACCAGGCGCCGCGGCCGGTGTTCGTTTCCCCCGCTGCCGTAAGACGCCGCGCCTAGCTCCGCCTGACCACCCGCTGGCCGCCGACCGAACCTGCCATTTTCAAAAATAAGCGACGAAGTCTTCGTGGGTGATGATCGTGCCCGCACTTACCGTAGCGAACAGGATCGCACTCGCGGATCCCGATCCATCGGGATCATAGAAGA
>DASZEO010000447.1:0-1563 GCA_035940755.1 Allosphingosinicella sp.
ACGAGCATCCCGGCCGTTCCTCCCGAGGAAGCGGCTCCGGCCGAGGCGAAGGCGGGTGATGAGAACATGGGCTATACCTGGTGAGGGACCGGCGCCGAAGCAAGCGTCCGGGAGAAGCGGGCGGCGACTAACATGGCGCAACCGGCTTGCGCAAGCGCGCGAGGCGGCGGCGCCCCTCCTTTCGTCGCCATGGGCTCGGTGGGCCGTCCGCCTGTTCGGCGGCGTCGAGAGTGGAGGAAGCCTATGCCGGTCCTCGGCCTCGCGGCCGCAGGACGATCAGGGTCGAGGTGCCGTGGGCGAGAAGCTTGCCCTGCGCCGACAGCAGGCGCGCCTCGGCGGTCGCGATCTGCCGGCCGAGCGACAGGACCCTGCCTTCGCAGCGAACGGCTCCGCCGTCAGGGTCGATCGGCCGGGTGAAGTTCACCTTGGTCTCGACCGTCGTATAGCCGATGCCGGCGGGGAGCTCGGTATGGACCGCGCAGCCGGCGGCGCTGTCGATCAGGGTCAGCGCGACCCCGCCATGAACGCCGCCGAGCGGGTTGAGCAGATGCGGCCCGGGCTCGCCTTCGAACACCGCCCGGCCGAGTTCCACCTCGATCAGCCGAAAGCCCATGGTCGCCCCGATCGGCGGCGACGGGAGCCGCCCCGCGATGATCGCCTGCAGCATCTCCAGCCCGGAGAGGCCGGCAATCTCCTCGGCCGTCGCCACGCCCGAGCGCCTCCGGTCAGTCATTTCCGCCTCCGTTGGTCAGTTTCTATTTGAAACTAACCGACCCCCTCTCTCTGTCAACCCTCCTTGCCTTCCAACCGGCCAAGGCCTAAGTCGCGTCGCTCGGTCGGGGCGTAGCGCAGCCTGGTAGCGCATCACACTGGGGGTGTGGGGGTCGCTGGTTCGAATCCAGTCGCCCCGACCATCATCCAAGGGCTGCCACGAGCGGCCCTTTTCGTTCATGCCGGCCTTCTCTCCGCGTCGAGCACCTTGGTGTAGAGCTTGCCGATGCCGATCAGGGCGATTCCAAGGACCAGGAACGAGAGGATGCGAAGCACGCCTTCCAAGGCTCCGGCGTCGACCAGGAAGACCTTGATCGTGGTGGCGGTGAGCAGGACCAGGCCGGCCAGGCGAAGCGCCTTGTCGGGCAGGCGGATTCCCGCGAGCAGAAGCGCCATCGAGAGCAGCAGGCCGACGAGCGAATAGCCGTAGGATTCGGCCGAGGGCAGATCGGGCCCGTTAAGCAGCGGCCCCTGGAAGCCCTGCCGGACCATCAGCATCACCCCCAGCACCAGCGACGTGAGCGCGAGAAGCAGCCAAAGGCTGGAGCGGGCGGCGCCGTCGGCGCCGCGGCGGGCGCGATAGAGCCAATAGGCGCTGAGCAGGAAAGCCGGCGCGAGCAGGTTGAGCACCGGCCACGGGCCGACATTCTGGGCCGCCAGCAGCGGATTGTGGAGAAGCATGTCGAACCAGACCAGACGGGCGGCGGCGACTCCGGTGATCACGGTGCCCGTCATCCACCGACCCCGATTCCCGAGACCGGGGATTGGAAGCCGGCCGCTGCAGACCAGCCA
>DASZEO010000448.1:0-2630 GCA_035940755.1 Allosphingosinicella sp.
TACACTGCCAGATGAGGTGGAGCGGCTGGTGCTCACCGGTTCCAGTGCCATCGACGGCGCCGGCAACGCGATGGCGAACATCCTCACCGGCAATTCCGCGGCCAATAAGCTTGCGGGCGGCGGCGGCAACGATGTCATCCAGGGCGGTGCCGGCGGCGACTCCCTCGACGGCGGTTCCGGCGGCGACCGACTAGACGGCGGGACGGGCGCCGACACGATGCAGGGCGGCGACGGCGACGATATCTACCTGGTCGAGAATTCCCTCGACAAAGCAATCGAGGTGAGCGCCGGCGGCGGCCTCGATGAGGTCCAGAGCTCGGTCAGCTTCACCCTCGGCAGCAATGTCGAGAAGCTCACGCTGGTCGGCACCTCCGCTATCAACGCCACCGGGAATGGCATCGCCAACACGCTCACCGGTAACGCCGCGGCCAACGTTCTGAACGGCGCCGCCGGGGCCGACACGATGGTCGGCGGCAGCGGTAACGACACCTATGTGGTCGACAACGCGCTGGACAGGGCGGTGGAGCGGAGCGCCACCGGCGGCACCGACACCGTCAACAGCTCCGTGAGCTTCGCCCTGGTCGCCAATATCGAGAGGCTCGTTCTCACCGGCAGCTCCGCCATCAACGGCACCGGCAATACGCTTGCAAACTCCCTCACCGGCAACGCCGCAGCGAACGTGCTGAACGGCGGCGCCGGCGCCGATGCCATGGCCGGCGGCGGGGGCGACGACACCTACATCGTCGACAATGCCTTGGATAAGGTGGTGGAGGCGAGCGCCACCGGCGGGACCGATACCGTCAACAGCTCGGTGAGCTTCGTCCTGGGTGCCAATATCGAAAAGCTGGTGCTGACCGGCAGCTCCGCCATCCGGGGGACCGGCAACACTCTGGCTAACAGCCTCACCGGCAATGCGGCAGCGAACTTTTTGAACGGCGGCGCCGGCGCCGACACCATGAGCGGCGGAGCCGGCAACGACATTTACGTGGTCGACAACGCCTTGGACAGAGCCGTGGAGACGAGCGCGACGAACGGCATCGACACCGTCAACAGCTCGGTCAGCTTCACCCTCGGCGCAAATCTCGAAAAGCTCGTGCTCACCGGCAGCGTCGCGATCAACGGCACCGGCAACGGCCTCGCCAACAGCCTGAGCGGGAATTCTGCGGCTAATTCGCTCAACGGCGGCGCCGGCGCCGACTTCATGTCCGGCGGGGACGGCAACGACCTGTATTTCGTGGACGATGCTGGGGACAAGGCGGTCGAGACGCGCTCGCTCGGCGGCACCGACGCCGTGAGCAGCACGGTCAGCTTCACGCTGGGCGCCTATGTCGAAAACCTCACCCTCACGGGCCTTGCGGCCGTAAACGGCACCGGGAACGGGCTGGCGAACGTCATCACGGGCAACGGCGCGGCCAACATCCTTGCCGGCGCCTCCGGGGCCGACACGCTGAGCGGCGGCGGCGGGCGCGACGAGCTGCACGGAGGGACCGGGCGCGACACGCTGCAGGGGGGCGCGAGCATCGACAGCTTCGTGTTCGACACCGCCTTGCTCTCGAGCAACGTGGATCATGTCGTCGACTTCACCCGGGGAACCGACAAGCTCGTCCTCGAAGACGCCGTGTTCACGGGCCTGGCCCCAGGGAGCCTGCCGTCGGGTGCGCTCGTCATCGGCACGTCGGCGGGCGCGGCCGACGATCGCATCATCTACGACCCGTCGACCGGGGCCCTGCTCTTCGACCGCGACGGTTCGGGCAGCGCCGCCGCCGTCCAGTTCGCGATTCTGGACAACAAGCCGGCGACGCTTTCGGCCAACGATTTCTTGGTGATCTGAGGTCAGTCGGGCGGCAGCAGCGCCGCCAGCTTCTTCGGCAACCGGAACGGCACTCACGGCCGCTGCTTTCGTGATCTACACCTGAGTCGCCCGTCCACAGCCGGCGAACGGATTTTCGCGCCCTTGCCGGGAGTCGAGCCGGACCTTCCATGCGATACGCGGAACAGGGGGATGTGCCGCTGGTTTGAGGCCGCGTGCAAAAGGCCACTCTCCTCAAGGGCGCGGGTTACATCGCGTCCATGTTCAGCGTCGCGCTGCTCGGTGCCGTCGCCTGGAAAAGCGCGTCCGAGAAGCCGCTGATGCTCGCCATGCTGATCGGTGGAATGGCGACTTCCGTCGCCGGAATGCTGCTGCGCTGGATGTCCTACTGGGAGCGGCAGGAGAAGTAGGGCGCTTCAGTCCGCCGGCACCTGAGCCGCGAGCTTCTTGGGAGCGACGGCTCGGTAGCTTTCGCCGATCCACCGGCCGAGGAGCTCGAGGTCGGGGCGCTCGCCCGGCTCGAAGCGGCAGCTGATCCAGCCCGAGCGGCCGAGGCCGTAGCCGGCCGGTTCGGCGAAGTCGAAGACCAGCGCGAAGTCGCGGCTGACCGGAAGCTTGACCGTCAGGCTGAGCTTGCCCGCGGCCTTGTCGAGCCAGCAGAAGGTCTTGCCGCGCACCTTGAGCGCGGTGTGGCCCCAGGGGAAATCCTCGCTCGCTTCGGGAAGCGCGAGGCCGAATTCGCGAAGCTCGGCGAAGTCGCGCTCTACGGTCACTGCCGCGCCGCCTCGTCGAGCTCGGCCATGAAGGGCGGGTCGGGAAT
>DASZEO010000449.1:0-1551 GCA_035940755.1 Allosphingosinicella sp.
TCGCCGCCGGTGCGGACGATCGTGAACTCGGTCTCGGCCATGCCGGGCTCGATCGACGTGACGCGGACGCCGGTGCCGTGAAGGTCGCAGCGCAGGTCGAGCGAAAACTGGCTCACGAAGGCCTTGGTGCCGCCGTAGACCGCGCCGCCGCGATAGGGGTAGGTGGCCGCGACCGAGCTCAGATTGATGATCATCCCCTTGCGTGCGATGATCCCTGGCAGCAGCTTGCGGGTGATGGCGACGAGGCCGGTGATGTTGGTCTCGATGACCTGAAGCGACGGCTCCAGCTTCGAAACCTGAAGCGGCTCCATCGGCGGCGCCAGGCCGGCATTGTTGATGAGGATGTCGATGTCGCCGAACGCCCCCGGCAACGCGAGCGCGTCGGTCGCGGCCACGTCCCGCATGTCGAGCTCGAGCGGGTGGAAGGCCTCGGCGCCCAGCTCCGCCACGAGCGCGTCGAGCCGCTCGCGCCGCCGTCCGGTGCCGACCACCTTCCACCCTTCGGCGGCGAAGCGGCGCGAGGCGGCGGCGCCGAAGCCGGCCGTCGCGCCGGTGATGAACACGGTTCCGCTCATGCTTCCTGCTCCGCTCCGTTCGCACTGCCGAGCCGCCCCAGGATCCACGGCAGCGCCGCGTCCCATTCGTCGATCCGGGCATGGGCATGCTCGGCCGGCGGGGTGCGCGCGGCGAGGCGCGGCTCGGCGATCATGTGCAGCCGCCACACGTCCGGCGCGTGCTCGGCGACAGACTGGTGGTGGATCGAAAGGTCGTCGACGAACACGGCGGCGCTGGGCTTCATCTCCTCGACCAGCTCCAGCACCGGCCGGCCCTTGCCGCCGCGGTTGCACAGCACCCGATGGCGGATGTCGAACGCCTCGAGCTGAGCGACGCGGTTGGCCTGATAATCGTCGCCGATATTGGTGAGGATGACGATATCGGCGTGGCGCCCGATCTCGGCGAGCGCGGCAACGGCGCCGGGGACGACGTTCTGGCGGTGCATCTCGCCTTGCCAGAACAGGTCGAGCAGCGGCCAGACCCGCTCCTGCGGCACCACCTGGCCGTCACGGGTGCGAAGGGCGCCGGCGAAACCGGGCGCATCGACGGCGAAGGTCAGATCAGCCGCCTCCTCCACCCATTCGGAAAAGTGGCTGACGAAGTGGAGGATCACTTCGTCGCAGTCGGTGATCAGCAGGGGCCGGCTCATCGCTCCAGGCTCCGCCGAGCCTCGACCAGCTCGAGCGGCGTAAGGCCGAGCGCCTCAGCGCAGGCGATCAGGTCCGGCTCGTGGCCCTCGAGAAATCGCAGCGCCGCCGCCAGCAGCGCCCGATCCCCCACCCGCGCCCGCAGAGTCTCCGGAGTAAGGCCGGTCAAGGCGAGCAGGCGTTCTGCGCGTGAATCGTCGCTCAACGTCCAGCCGAGCGCCCTCAGGCCCACCGCCTCGGCGTCATTTGTTTGTTCACGGATCATCGCCTACATCGCGCCCGGTGGGACAAAAAATCCTGGTTGTCGAGGACAACGAGCTCAATCTGAAGCTGTTCTGCGACCTGTTGC
>DASZEO010000450.1:0-2425 GCA_035940755.1 Allosphingosinicella sp.
GGGTCGAGCAGCGCGAACTCGTCGCCCATCAGGCGCCAGCCGCGCTCGCCGAGCATCGCCGCCAGCGTCGACTTGCCCGCACCGGACTCGCCGGTGAGGATCAGCGCCTTGCCGTCCTTCTCTACGCTCGCCGCGTGGAGCAGCAGGTAGGACTTCTGCCCCAGCGCCATCTGCAGGTTCATGCCCATTTCCGCGGCCAGCAGGCCATGGTCGAGCGACATCGGCGCCGCGTCGGGCAGAATATAGTCGCCGTGGATCGCAACCGACGGTCGCAGCCACCGGCGCCAGGGCTTTTCAGGCTCCAGCCGAACCGTGAAGTCGCACACGCCCTCGGGCGCCGGATAATCCTGATAGAGCCGCGCCAGCGCCTCGAGCGGCTGCGGCCAGGCCGAGCCGATGCGAAAGGCGACGGGGCCGATCTGCAAGGCGAGGCTGTGCTTCACAGCCGGCTGACCAGCCCGGCGGCTTCGAGCTCCTCGAGCCGGGCTTCCACGGCCTCGGCGGCCTCGTCGCCGTCGAGATCGTACCAGGCGCGCATCCGGGCGAGCACCTCGCCCGCGTCGGCCGGGCCGAGGCGAAGCGCCTCCAGGATCTGCGGCGCGGGCGGAGCGACGATATGGGTCATGCCCGACGGCCGGTGGAACAGCACCGACAAGCCGTCGAGCGCGACGCTTTGGACGCACTCCTCCGGATCGGCGATGTAGCGGTGGCCGGTCACGGCCCTCTCTCAGGTCAGCGCGGCAACTGCAGCGAGGCGTAGCAGGTGAAACCGCTCATCCCCGCCTGCAGCCGGCGAATGTAATTGGCATAAGCCTGAGCGGATTGCGGGTCGACGCCGGGCGGCGTGGAGCCGCGCAGCAGCACTCTCGCCTCCTCGCCCTGCAGCGGCCGGGCCATCGGCGGCGCGGCGCCCGGAGTGCCGGGCGGGACGAGGCTGCCGTCCTGGGCGATGTGGCTGCCGGCGGCATGCGGGCCGGGAACCGGAATCTGGCAATTCAGCACCGATCCGGCCGTCTGGGCGAGCGCCGGCCGGATCGTCACCACGGTCGATGCGGCGGCGGCGCCGAGCGCGAGCACGGTCCTCCGGCTGGGAACGAAGGCGTTGGCGCCGCTGTCCTTGTCGTCAGTGCCGCTCATGCCGATCCCGATACATCCGAGCGCCTTTAATAAGCGTAAAGCGGCGGCGAATCGACCGCAGGCCCAGCTGCCGTCCCGCATCGGGACGCCTATCGGGGCCCGGCCGGAGCCGTGCGCCGCGACCGGAATCGTAACGGCGGCGGAGCAAAGCCCCGTTAACCTCGTTTATCTTTCGCCGCCACGCGGGAAGCGCCTGGGCGGCGAGTGACCGGCGTGGCTTTCCGGCGCCGAAGACAAGGAGGAACTCCGATGAAATCAGCACTTTGCGCGGTTGCGCTACTGGTCGGCAGCGCGGCCGTCGCGCAGACCGACACGCAGACGACGACCACCACCACCACGACCAGCACCTCAATGTCGGCCCCTCAGGTAATGGCGCCTGCCAATACGGCGCCAGAGCGCGACGCGCGCGGCATCCCCGTCGTCTCCGATCCGGCGACCGCACCCCCGGGCTTCAATCAGCCGCCGTCGGTCGGCGGCACGGGCGCCAGTCCCTCCGCGCCGCCGGCGCCTCAGCCGGCCACGGAGAACTATCCGGTCTGCTCACGCACCGTCACCGACCATTGCGTGCAGGCCTATGAGCGGGGCGTCAGCCGCCCCGGCTGAGGCGCCTGAGGCACTGAGCGATCAAGACCGTAAACCTCGCCGCGCCCGGCCGCGCGGCGGGGCTTTTCCGGCTGCCTGAATTGCCCTACCCGCCCCTCGCAATCCATCGGCAGGGGCCGCTTTCATGACCATCAGCTTCGAAGGCCGAGTGGCGATCGTCACCGGCGCCGGCGGCGGCCTGGGCCGCGCCTATGCGCTCGAGCTGGCGCGGCGCGGCGCTCGGGTCGTGGTCAACGATCTCGGCGGCGCCCGCGACGGCTCGGGCAGCTCCGACGCCGCCGAGAAGGTCGTCGAGGAGATCCGCGCCGCCGGCGGCACCGCCGCCGCCAACGGCGCCAGCGTCACCGATTACGAGCAGGTCGAGGCGATGGCCGCGAAGGCGCGTGAGACGTGGGGTGCGATCCACATCCTCATCAACAATGCCGGCATCCTTCGCGACAAGAGCTTCGCCAAGATGGACATGGCCGACTTCCGCACCGTCGTCGACGTCCACCTGATCGGCTCGGCGAATTGCACCAAGGCGGTGTGGGAGACGATGCGCGAGCAGGCCTATGGCCGCATCCTGATGACGGCGAGCTCGACCGGCCTCTACGGCAATTTCGGCCAGGCCAATTATGGAGCGGCGAAGATGGGCCTGGTCGGCCTCGCCAGGACGCTCCACCTCGAGGGGGCCAAATATGACATA
>DASZEO010000451.1:0-2185 GCA_035940755.1 Allosphingosinicella sp.
TGTGCCGCGACAACAACATTCCGATCGTCGTGTTCAACATCCGCGAGCGGGGCAATCTGGCCCGGGTGCTCGGCGGCGGCGGCATGGCCACGATCGTCCAGAACGAGGGAGGGAAAGATGCCCAGCTATGACAAAGGCGACATTCAGCGGCGCATGCACGGCGCCGTCGAGGCGCTCAGGCACGATCTCGGCGGCCTGCGCACCGGGCGAGCCTCGACGACCTTGCTCGATCCGATCCACGTCGAGGTCTACGGATCGAACATGCCGCTTAACCAGGTGGCGACGGTCTCGGCGCCCGAGCCGCGGCTGCTTTCGGTCCAGGTGTGGGACCGCGGTAATGTCGGCGCCGTCGAAAAGGCGATCCGCAACGCCGACCTGGGCATCAATCCGGTGGTCGACGGGCAGAATATCCGGCTGCCGATCCCCGACATGACCGAGGAGCGCCGCAAGGAGCTGGCCAAGCTCGCCCACCAATATGCCGAGAAAGCCAAGATCGCGGTGCGCAACGTCCGCCGCGACGGCATGGACCACCTCAAGCAGGACGAGAAGAAGCACGAGATCAGCGAGGACGAGCGCAAGCGGCGCGAGGCCGAGGTCCAGAAGCTGACCGACGAGACGATCGCCGAGATCGACCAGGTCGTCGCCGCCAAGGACAAGGAGATCCTCCAGCGGTGACGCTCGCTCCGGCCAGCGCCGGGCCGCGGCCGGACAGCGCCGGGACCGGCGCGGCAATCCCCCGCCACGTCGCGATCATCATGGACGGCAACGGCCGCTGGGCCAAGGCGCGCGGCCTGCCGCGCTCCGCGGGACACCGGGCCGGGGCCGAGGCCGCCCGCGCCGCGCTTCGCGCCGCCGGGGACGCGGGAGTGGAGTGCCTGACGCTTTACGCCTTCTCCTCGGAGAATTGGCGGCGGCCGGCGGCAGAGATCAGCGACCTGACCGCGATCCTAAGATTCTATGTGAAGAAAGAGCTGAACGCCCTTCATAAAGAGGGTATTCGATTGGTCGTGCTCGGCGATCACCGAGCGTTCGAGCCCGACGTTGCTCGGCTGGTGGACGAAGCGGTGGCGAAGACGGCCGCCAACACTCGCAGCACGCTGGCGGTGGCTCTCAATTACGGCGCGCGAAGCGAGCTCGTCCAGGCGATGCGGCGGCTGGGGCAGGGGGTCGCCGAGGGCCGCTTGCGGCCGGACGAGGTCGACGAGGCGCGGATCGAGGCCGAGCTCGACACCCACGATCTGCCGCCGCTCGACCTGTTGATCCGGACCTCGGGCGAGCAGCGGCTGTCGAACTTCCTGCTCTGGCAGGCGGCCTATGCCGAACTCTATTTCACCGACACGCTCTGGCCCGATTTCGACGAGGCGGCGATGGCCGCCGCGCTTGCCGAATATGCACGGCGCGAGCGGCGCTATGGTGGCCTGTGACCGACGCCAAGGCGCCCGCCAAGAAGTCCGACCTGCCCACCCGCTTCGCCGCCGCGGTGGTGATGATCGCCGTCGCGATCATCGCCACTTATTATGGCGGATGGTGGTTCCGGGTGCTGGCCGCCGCAGCGGCGGCGGTCATGCTGATCGAATGGGCCGACATGCACGGCGTCGGCCGCTTCTGGGCCTATAGCGGCGCCTTGCTCCTCGTCGTGGTGCTGCTTGGCGGTGCTGAATATCTGTACCCGGCTGCGCAGTGGGAGGTGGAGGCCGATGCGGCCACCTTCCAGCCCAACTGGATGGCCTTCGGCGCGGTGGCGCTGACGGCGCTCCTCATCGGCCTCGTCAGCCGCCGCCTCGCGATGATCGGCGGCACGCTCTATGTCGGCATTCCCACCTTCGCGATGCTGAGCCTGAGCTGGGTGTGGGAGATGCTCGTCTTCTGGGTGTTCATCGTCACCTGGGCGACCGACATTCTCGCTTATTTCGCCGGCCGTTCGATCGGGGGGCCGAAGCTCGCGCCGCGCATCAGCCCGAACAAGACCTGGGCCGGGCTGATCGGCGGCGTGATCGGCGCGGGGCTGCTCGGCTGGGCCGCCGCAGCCTATTTCGAGATGGAGCCGCTGTTCCGCTGGGCGGGGGCGCCGATGGGGGTGATCGCCCAGGCAGGGGATCTGTACGAAAGCTGGGTGAAGCGGCGCGCCGGCGTGAAGGACAGCGGGTCGATCCTGCCCGGCCATGGCGGCGTGCTCGACCGGCTC
>DASZEO010000452.1:0-7178 GCA_035940755.1 Allosphingosinicella sp.
CCTCGCGAAGACGGCGCGGTCCAGCTCGCCGTTCCCGGAGCGGATGACGAGGAGGATGACGAGGCTAGCCGCCTTCCCGAATTGCTCCTTAGAGGCGAGCCGGCGGCGGTGGCCGTCGCGCGCTTCGCCGAGGGCGACGCCGATCTCGTCACCGGCGGCACGGCGGGAGACCTGCCGCTCGCGCGTGCCGCGCGCGTGCCGGCGGCGCAGCTGGCCTTCGACCCGGCGGCGGGGCTGTTCGGTCTTGCCTTCTCGCCGGTCCAGGAGGGTCCGCTGGCCGATGCCGCCACGCGGCGGGCGCTCAGCATGGCGATCGACCGCGACGCTCTCGTCGCCGGCCTGGCCGTGCCCGGGCTGCGGCCGCAAGCGGGATTGCTTCCTCCCCTCCCCGACGAGCTCACGGCGCCGTCCGCCCCGGACTGGGCGGGCGCCCCTTTGCCGATGCGCCGGGAGCTTGCGGCGCGGGCGATTTCCGGCCTCGACGCGCCGTTGCGCCTTCGCGTCGCGCTTCCCGAGGGCGCCGGTTACCGCCTCCTGTTCGCTTATCTGCGCCGCGACTGGCGCGTGATCGGCGTCGAAGCCGAGCGAGTCGCCGCCAACGCCCCGGCCGACCTGCGGCTGATCGACGAGGTCGCCCCGGCGATGCTGGCGAGCTGGTACCTTCGCCACTTCGCCTGCGGCGCCGGCACCGTCTGCGACCCGGCCGCCGACCTGGCGCTCGAGGCCGCGCGCGCCGCTCCAACGCAGCCCGAACGCCAGATCCAGCTGGCCGAGGCCGACCGGCTGATGACGGCGCTCGTGCCCTACATCCCGCTCTGCTCGCCCATCCGCTGGTCCCTTGTGTCGCCGCGGCTGACCGGCTTCCGGCCGAACATGTTCGCGCGCCATCCCGCCGCAACCCTCATCGCGCAGGAGTTCTGACCATGCCGATCGACCAAGACGAGTTCGAGCGAACCGCCAACCGGCTGTCGATCGGCCGCGACCCGGCGGCCGTCCGCCAGCGGATCGAGGCGATGGAGGCCCTGCTCGAGCGCGCGTTCGTGCTGCCCGGAACGAGCCGGAGGATCGGCCTCGACGTGGTGCTCGACCTCGTCCCGGTGGTCGGCGACGTGGTCGCGGCGGCGATGGGCGCCTGGATCGTCTGGGAAGCGCGCAACCTCGGCATGTCGAAATGGCATCTGGCGCGGATGACCGGCAATGTCGGGTTCGACTTCCTGCTGGGCGCGATCCCGTGGATCGGGGCGATTCCCGACTTCTTCTTCCGCTCCAACACCCGCAACCTTCGGATCGTGAAGCGCTGGCTCGACAAGCATCATCCCTCGACCCGGACGATCGAGGGCGAGGTCGTCGCCAGGGGCGAGAGCTAGGCCGCTTCGGAGAAGTCCAGGCCGATATCGACCGCCGGTGCGGACTGGGTGATCTTGCCGACAGAGACGTAGGTGACGCCCGTCTCGGCCGTGGCGCGGATCGAGTCGAGGCCGATGCCGCCGCTCGCCTCGGTCGGCACCCGCCCGGCCACCTGCGCCACCGCCTCGCGCAGCGCCGCCACGCCCATATTGTCCAGCAGCAAATGGGTCGCTCCGGCCCGGATCGCCGGCTCGATCTGGTCCAGATGGTCGACCTCGACGATGATCCGCTCGATTGCGGCGGAAGCCGCGCGTCGCACCGCTTCCTCCACGCCTCCGGCGACCGCGATATGATTGTCCTTGATCATCGCGGCGTCGTCCAGGCGCATGCGGTGGTTCGTGGCGCCGCCCATGCGGGTCGCGTACTTCTCGAGCGCGCGAAGGCCGGGGATGGTCTTGCGCGTATCAAGCAAGATGCAGCCCGTGCCGGAGATCGCCTCGACGTACCGGCGCGTGAGCGTCGCCACCCCGGAAAGGTGCTGGACCGTATTGAGGGCGGAGCGTTCCGCGGTGAGCAGGGCCCGCGCATTGCCCCTGACTTCGAGCAGCACGTCGCCGGCGGCCGCGGGGGCGCCGTCTTCGCGTTGCGCCTCGACCTCGGCCTGCGGATCGAGTGCTCGGAAGAAGGCGGCGGCGATCGGAAGGCCGGCAACGACGATGTCTTCGCGGCTGCGCATCACGCCGGAAAACCGTGCCTGCGCCGGGACCACCGCCGCGGAAGTGATGTCGCCAAGTTCGCCCAGATCCTCCGCGAGGGTGGCGGCGACGAACAGGTCCAGGTCGAAACGGTTGAGGCGGAAAGGCACGGCTCGCTGCCTAGCCGCTGGGGGCCGGATGAAACAAGCGCCCCGGCGAGAACGTTACGGCGCCTAAATGGAAAAACAAGGAGGAGCGCCATGAAGCGTTACGCGTACGCCTGGATCACCCTCACCTTCTTCCTCGTCTCGATCGCCCTCCACTGGCTGTTCGGCTGGTACGCCTTCGCCAACGACGCGGCGGACCACGGGCAGCAGCCGGAACTCTCCAACTACCTGATGGAGATGGGCCGCGACACGTTCGAGAACTGGCAGTCGGAGTTCCTTCAGCTGCTCTGGCAGGTCGTCGGGCTGGCCTACTTCCTCTACGTCGGCTCGCCGGCTTCGAAGGAGGGCAGCGACCGCATGGAGGCGAAGATCGACGCGCTGCTGCGGATGAGCGGCGGCGAAGACGGGCACAAGCTGATCGAGGGCATCGACCGGCAATATCTGCGCGGCCACGGTCACGCCAAGCCGCACGCCCACGACAGCGAGGTCGCCACCAGCGGCGGAAGCAACGTGAAGCACGTTGGGGCGCGCTGAAGACTCACCGCGTCTCGCCGTTCTCCGTCCGGTCGATCGCGTCGAGCACGGCCTCGGGCGCGACGTCGCGCTCGAGCTCGTAGACCTCCTCCTTCGCGGCCTCCTCGACTCCGAGGCGCTCGGCGACGGCGCGCACCATGCGAACGATCTGTGTGACCTCGTGCTCGGTCAGCAGGTTGATCTGGAGGTCGAGGTCGTCGCGCTGGTCGGCGGCGGCCATCATCCGGTTCTGGCTGATCAGCACGAAGGTCGACAGGAAGATCGCCTCGACCGAGGCGATCATCGCCAGCACCACGAAGCTCGGATCCCACCTCGGCACGCCGGGGATCCAGCCCAGGTTGGCGACGATCCAGCCGCCGAACAGGAGCAGGTGCAGGTAGACGAACTTCATGCTTCCGGTGAAGCCCGTGATGGCGTCGGCCAGCCGCTCCTCGAAGCGGGCCCCTTCCGCCTGCTCGCGCCGGCGATCGCGAAGCGCGTTGATGTTGCGGATCAGCGCGGAGTTGAGACTGTCCGGCTGCGGCGGCGGAACCGTCGGACCGCGGCCGCCGCCCTGCTCCTGGCGCTGTGAATCGACTGTCGGCATTCCGCCGCCAACGCGGCGGCGCCGGGAACGTTGCGGCCGCTCAGTCTGGGGCGATCACCGGCCGGCCGACATCGCCCTTGCCGACCGTATTGCCGGCCATTTCCAGCATCCGGTCGAGCGAGCGCTTGGCGCGAAGCCGCAGCCCTTCCTCGATCTCGATGCGCGGCTGGAGGTCGCGAAGCGCGACGTAGAGCTTTTCCATCGTGTTGAGCGCCATGTACGGACACATGTTGCAGTTGCAGTTCCCGTCCGCGCCGGGCGCGCCGATGAAGGTCTTGTGTGGCGCCGCTTTTTCCATCTGGTGGATGATGTGCGGCTCGGTGGCGACGATGATCTCATCCGAGGGCGAATTGAGCGCGAATTTCAGGATCGCCGAAGTCGAGCCGATCTCGTCCGCATGCTCCAGGATGTGCGGAGGGCATTCCGGATGGGCGAGCACCGGCGCTCCGGGATGCTGCGCCTTGAGCTTCAGCAGCTCGGTTTCGGAGAAGGCCTCGTGGACGATGCACACGCCGGGCCACAGCAGCATGTCGCGCCCGGTCTTGCGCGCCAGCCAGCCGCCGAGATTCTTGTCCGGCCCGAAGATGATCTTCTGCTCCTTGGGGATCTGCTTGAGGATCGTCTCGGCGGACGAGCTGGTGACGATGATGTCGCTCAAGGCTTTCACCTCGGCCGAGCTGTTGATGTAGGTGAGCGCGATATGGTCCGGGTGAGCCTCCCGGAACGCCCGGAACCGGTCGGGCGGGCAGCTATCCTCCAGGCTGCAGCCGGCGTCCATGTCCGGAAGCACGACGATCTTCTCGGGCGACAGGATCTTGGCCGTCTCCGCCATGAAGCGCACGCCGCAAAAGGCGATGACGTCGGCGTCGGTCGCCTGCGCCTTGCGCGAAAGATCGAGGCTGTCGCCGACGAAGTCGGCAATGTCCTGGATCTCGGGCGTCTGGTAATAATGGCCGAGGATGACGGCGTTCTTTTCCTTGCGCAGCCGGTCGATCTCGGCGCGCAGGTCGAGGCCCTTCAGGATCGGATTGGGTGCGTTCATTTCCCTTCCCCCGCGGCGCCGCCCGGCGGACCGGCCTGCCTGTCCCGAACCGCCTCGTCGATCCGGCGCGGACGATCGAGGAAGTAAGCTTCCTCCCGTCCCGCAGGATCCACGAACCGCACGGCCACGCTGGCGTCAATCCCCGATGCGCGAAGCGGCAGGGCGAAGCTCCTCGCCACCATCCGCATCGCCGCGTTGCGCGCCTGGCCCGTCGGCGTCCGTTCACGGGCCTGGCGCATCAGCTCATCCTGGGCGCTCCGGCGGTTCGCCTGATCGAGCGTCCGTTCGGCGTCCGTGAGCGCCATCAATATGCCGCCCTCGGAATATTCCTGAACCCCGTTGAGATCGATGTCCGGACCCGAAATTTCAAGGGGCGGGAGCGTAACGGTCAGCGTCCGGGTCCGCTCGTCCCAGGCGAGGCTCTCGCGCCGCAGCCGCGTCAGATCGACCGCGTAGCGCACGCTGCCCGGCATGATCAGCATCTGCCGCGCGGTCAGCCCGAGCCGGCTCTCGCTTGCCGTGACCACGGAGGCGAAGCGGGCGGTAAAGACAGGGACCCGCCCCTGGTCGCGGACGCTCAGCAGGGCGGCGTCGGCGATCGCCCGAACGTCGGGGGCAGGCGCGGAACGGCCCGGGCGCAGCGCGAGACCGAGCAGAGCGCCGAGGATCAGCGCGACGAGCGGCGGCAGCAGCAGCGGCAGCTTCAGCCGGCGCGGGTCCAATCCTCCCCCTCCCCTCGCACTAGACCGCGCCGCTCCAGGTCGACAAGGTGCGCAAGCACCGAGCGGCCCGCCGCCGGATGCAGCCGTGGATCGACATCCGCATACATCCCCTCGACCATGGCGGCGATCCGGCCCTCGCCTTGGTCGAGATGCGACAGGATCTGCCGTTCGCGCATCCGCCGGTGCTCGACCAGCGCCCGCACATGCGCCTGCGGCTGCTCGACCGGCGGGCCGTGCGCCGGAAGGTAGAGCCGATCCTCGCGGCCGAGCAGGAGGTCCAGGCTCCGCATATATTCGCTCATGTCGCCGTCGGGCGGCGAAACGACCGTGGTCGACCAGCCCATCACGTGGTCGCCGGTGAACAGGATCCCGGTGCCTGCCAGCGCGAAGCAGAGGTGATTCGACGTGTGCCCCGGCGTGGCGACGGCTTCCAGCGCCCAGCCCTCGCCCTTGATAGGCTCGCCGTCCTCCACCACCCGATCGGGCGCATAGTCGAAGTCGAAGGCGGCGTCGGACCGAGGGCCGTCATCCTCTATCGCCAGGGCGGCGCAGCCGACGATCGGCGCCCCCGTGGCGGCGGCGAGGGCCCGGCTGGCCGGGCTGTGGTCGCGGTGAGTGTGGGTGCAGACGATCGCGCTCACCCGCTCGCCGACGGTGGCGGCAAGGATCGCCTGGACATGTTCCGGCAGATCGGGCCCCGGATCGATCACGGCGATTTCGCCCGTGCCCACGATATAGGTCTGGGTGCCGGTAAAGGTGAAGGGCGAGGGATTGCCCGCCAGCAGCCGCCGTACGAGCGGGTGGACCTGCTCCACGAGTCCGGTCGGCAATTCGTCCATTGCGGCGATGTGGCACCGGCGGCGCAGAAAATGAAGAGAAGGCGTTGTCGGCACAATTTACAGGCGCCAGGCGTGGTAGGATTTCGTTCACCACCGAAAGCCGCGGAGATCCGCCATTCCGTCCGGGTGGCACGGCCCGTGTAAGGCTGTACCCGTCCACTCAGTTCCACTCTCGGGCGGGCCAGCGCACTTTTCCGGTCGCGCGGCCCGCCCTTACTTTTTGGAGCGGCGCGCCTCAGGCTTTCGCGATCTGCTTTTCTTCGAGCAGCTGCTCGAGCTCGCCGGCCTGGAACATCTCCATCATGATGTCCGATCCGCCCACGAACTCGCCTTTCACATAGAGCTGCGGGACGGTCGGCCAGTCGGAATAATCCTTGATGCCCTGGCGGATCTCCGGGTCCTGCAGCACGTCGACGGTCTCGAACGAAACGCCGAGATGGTCGAGGATCGCCACGGCGCGGCTGGAGAAGCCGCATTGCGGGAACAGCGCCGTGCCCTTCATGAACAGGACGATGTCGTTATTCTTTACAAGCTGGTCGATGCGTTCGCGGGCGTCGGTCATCGTAATGGCTCCTCAATCGGGTGTGGCGGTGGTGAGCTTGAGCGCGTGCAGCTCGGTTCCCATCCGCCCGCCCAGCGCCTCGTAGACGCGCTGATGCTGCTTGACGCGCGGCAGCCCCCGGAAGCTTTCGGCGACCACCCGCGCTTCATAATGGTCGCCGTCGCCGGCCAGGTCGACGATCTCGACGCGCGCGTCGGGGATGCCCGTCCGGATCAGCGTCTCGATCTCGCCCGCGGCCATCGCCATGGCTTTATCCCTGCACCTCGATGAAGTGCCGCCGCGCTTCGACGGCCTTGTGCTCGAGCGCCTGGCGGATCTCGCCCTCGTCGATCTCGACTCCGGCCGAGGTCAAATCACCGAGCAGCTTGCGGATCACGTCCTCGTCGCCGGCGGCCTCGAAATCAGCGCGGATGACGTCGCGCGCATAGGCGTCGGCTTCCGCCTCCGTGAGGCCCATTTTCTTGGCCGCCCATTGGCCGAGCAGCCGGTTGCGCCGCGCCACGATCTTGAACTGCATCTCCTGATCGCGTGCATATTTGGTCTCGAAGGCGCGTTCGCGGTCGTCGAAAGTGCTCATGATCGTCCCTTGTTGTTCGCGCTCCAGATAGGCGCGCACCCGCCGGTTCGCAACGCGCCTCGTGGAGCCGTCAGCCGCCAGTCTTCTGCGGCACCTGATAGACGTCG
>DASZEO010000453.1:0-2132 GCA_035940755.1 Allosphingosinicella sp.
TCGAGCGCCATCCGCCACCAGCAGGTCCTCGCGCTCGCCCGGATGGGCGACACCGACCGGGCGATGGAGAAGTTCCTCGCTTACGATCTCAAGAGCTCGCCGCACGCCCATGAGCGCGCCGTCGGCGCTCGGCTGCTGAAGGACCGCGCCCTCGCGCTCGCGCCCGGCGAGCCGCGCCGGGCCGCGCTTCTCGCCGCGTTCGAAGCCTATCATGGCATCTACCGGGAAAGCGGCGATTCCTTCCCCGGCATCAATGCCGCAACCCTCGCGCTGCTGGCGGGGGAGGAGGCAAGGGCGCGGGAGCTGGCGGCGACGCTTCTTGCCGACCCCGCCGTGGCCGCTTCCAACGATTATTATATGGTGGCGACCCGCGCCGAGGCGTTGCTGATCCTCGGCCGATCCGAGGAAGCCGGTCAGGCTTTGCAGGCGCCGACGGTGCGCGACTCCGCGGACCACGGGGCGCGCTGTTCGACCCGTCGGCAGCTCGCGATGGTCGCTGGCCAGGTAGGGGTGCCCGAGACGGCCCGAGACGCTCTGCTCGCCTCCCTCGCGCCGCCGCGAGTCGCCCATTTCTGCGGCCACATGTTCGCCGCCGATCCGCCCGCGGAAGGCCGGCTGGCCGCGCAGATCGGTCGGATTCTCGAGGAGGAAGCGATCGGCTTCGCCTACGGCGCGCTGGCCTGCGGCGCCGACCTGCTGTTCGCCGAAGCCGCGCTCGCGCGCGGGGCGGAGCTGCACGTGGTGCTGCCGTTCGAGGAGGAGGACTTCCTCGACCAGTCGGTGCGCCCCGGCGGCGAGCCATGGCTCGGCCGCTACCGCGCCTGCCGCGATGCCGCGGCGAGCGTGACGCTGGCCAGCCAGATGGAGTTTTTCGGCGACCCCTCCCAATATGGTTATGCCAGCCGGATGGCGATGGGGCTGGCCAGGCTGCGCGCCGAGCATCTCGGCGCCGAGCCGGTCCAGATCGCGATCTGGGACGGCGTGGCATCGGACGGTCCGGCGGGGACGGGCGCCGACGTCGCCGCCTGGGCCAAGGAAGGCGGCCGCACCCGCATCGTGGACCCCGGACAGGTGTTGCGCAGCCTCGAGCGGCCGGAGCCGCGGATCAGGAGCGAATATGACCGCACCCTCGCGGCGATCCTGTTCACCGATTTCGCCGGCTTTTCGACGCTGAAGGAGACGGCGCTGCCGGCTTTCTGGGGCGGCGTCATGCGCTGCGTGGCCGAGGTGCTCGACATCCACGACCAGGAGGTGGTCTGCCGCAACAGCTGGGGCGACGCCCTGTACGCGGTGACCGGAAGCGCGCCCGGCGCCGCCCAGATCGCGCTGGAGCTGCAGGACGCGCTGGCCGCGTTCGATTATGCGACGCTCGGCCTCGACGGCACCGGCGGCATGCGCATCGGCGTCCATTACGGGCCTGCCTACCGCACCGTCGACCACATTACGGGGCGAACGACCTTCTACGGCACCGAGGTCTCCAAGGCCGCCCGGATCGAGCCCGTCACTCCGCCCGGAGCCGTGTTCGTGACCGAGCCGATGGCGGCCGTGCTGGCGCTCGAGGCCGGGGATCTGTTCGCCTGCCGCTATGTCGGCAGGATCGCGCTGGCCAAGAAATATGGCGACTACCCAATGTACCGGCTGACCCGGGCTTCTTAGCGCCCGGCGGCCCCTGCCATTCTCCGGGGCGGCCCGCGTTGACACGTTTGACAAGAAACTGAAACGCCGCGGAAACCAAGATTTTGCTGCATTGGGACCGACTTAGCGGTAAAGGGAGCTTGTCGAAGACACTCAAGCGCGGTCGGCTCGCCAGGCTGGTCGCGCTTTCGCAAATGCGGCCGGGGCCGCGGGGAGATCGAAATGGGTACGTTGAAGGGCACTGACGTCGCGAACACGCTGAACGGCACTTACGGCTACGACTATATCTACGGCCTGCAGGGCGCGGACACGATCAACGGCGGCTACGGCTCCGACTATCTGTACGGCGACCGCACCGAATATGACTATCAGAGCCCGGCCAACGGCGGTGCCGACCTCATCCGCGGCGGCTTCAACGACGACTATATCTACGGCGACGCCGGCGACGATCAGCTGTTCGGCGATTCGGGCGACGACTATATCGAAGGCAATGCCGG
>DASZEO010000454.1:0-1945 GCA_035940755.1 Allosphingosinicella sp.
CCGCTTCGCTGTGATTTTGGCTGGCGGCGCCCGCGGCGAAGGCTAGGGTCCAGCGATGCGCGACCTCCTGCTCGACCGGCGCCGGCTTCTGACATCGGGCGCGCTCGCCGCGGGCGGACTTCTGCTGCCGGGCTGCGCCACGACGGCCGCTCGGCAGAGCGCGCGCGCCAGCGGCTGCCTGCCGGCGGTCCAGGTAGGGCCGGAGCGCGTGATCCGGACGATGGCCGGCCTTCGGCCCTACCGCGCGGCCGGTTTCGTCGTCCGCGCCGAGCCGCTGGGGGAGAAGAAGCTCATCCACAATTACGGCCATGGCGGCGCCGGCATCACCTTGTCCTGGGGCAGCTCGAAGCTGGCGGCGGAGCTCGGGCTGCAGGGGCACCAGGGTCCGGTTGCGGTCATCGGCGCGGGCGTGATGGGGCTGACGACGGCGCGGCTCGTCCAGGAAGCGGGTTTTCCCGTCACCCTCTACGCCGCCGCGCTGCCGCCGGACACGACTTCGAACATCGCAGGGGGTCAGTGGCATCCCTTCGGCCATTTCCGGCGCGGCGCCGTGACGCCCGCCTGGCAGGAGCAGTTCCGCCGCGCCGCCGATTACAGCTGGCGGCGCTTCCAGATCATGGTCGGCGACGATTACGGCATCAGGTGGCTTCCGACCTACAGCGAAGGCACCGAGCCGGAGCCGCCGCTCGTGCCGGGCTTTCCGCCGATCAACCGCGTGCTTCGGCCAGAGGAGCACCCCTTCCCGGTGGCGAGCGTCTACCGCTTCGACACGCTGTACGTCGAAACCGGACGGTTCCTTCGCCAGCTGCTGCGCGACGTCCAGATCGCCGGTGGGCGGATCGCCATCCGCAGCTTCGCCACGCCCGCCGACGTCGCCGCGCTGCCCGAGCGGCTGGTGTTCAACTGCACCGGGCTTGGCGCGCGCCAGCTGTTCGGCGATACCGACCTCAGGCCCGCCCGCGGCCAACTGGCAATCCTGCTGCCGCAGCCCGAGGTGCGCTACGCCTTCACCGGCAGCGCCGGCTATATGTTCCCCCGGCCCGACGGCATCCTGCTCGGCGGCACGTTCGAGCTGGACGAATGGTCGACGGTGCCCGAGCCGGCGACGATCGAACGCATCCTCGCCTCCCACGCGGCGCTGTTCTCCGGCTTTCGCTGCACCGCTTGAACTGCGCCGCTGCGCCGCTCATTTAGGCGGCACATGACCTACCAATCCTCCATTCCCGGGGACGGCCGGGACCCCGCTCCGGTCCGCGCAGCAGGAAGCATGAACGAGGCACTCACCCCGAAGGCCGTCGTTGCCGCCCTGGACGCGCACATCATCGGCCAGAACGAGGCCAAGCGGGCGGTCGCCGTTGCGCTCCGCAACCGCTGGCGGCGCCAGCAGCTCCCGGAGGAGCTGCGCGAGGAGGTGACTCCGAAGAACATCCTGATGATCGGCCCCACCGGCTGCGGCAAGACCGAGATTTCGCGGCGGCTGGCCAAGCTCGCCGACGCTCCGTTCGTCAAGGTCGAGGCCACCAAGTTCACCGAGGTCGGCTACGTCGGGCGCGACGTCGAGCAGATCGCCCGCGACCTCGTCGAGGAGGCGGTGCGGCTCGAGCGCGAGCGGCGGCGCGAGGCGGTCAAGGGCACGGCCGAGGCCGCCGCCGTCGAGCGGCTGCTCGACGCGCTGACCGGCAAGGACGCCAGCACCGCCACCCGCGAAAGCTTCCGCCGGATGCTCGGCGAGGGCCATCTCAATGACCGCGAGGTCGAGATCGACGTGGCCGACCAGCCCTCGACGCCGTTCGAGATTCCCGGGCTCGGCGGTCAGGTCGGGATGATCAACCTGTCCGACCTGATGGGCAAGGCGATGGGCCAGCAGCCCAGGAAGCGCCGCAAGATGCCGGTGCGCGAGGCGCTCGCCAAGCTGGTCGAGGAGGAATCCGACAAGCGCCTCGAT
>DASZEO010000455.1:0-1882 GCA_035940755.1 Allosphingosinicella sp.
GGACGGGCAGCTGCTGGTCCTGTGCGCGAAGGGGATCGAGGACGGCACCGGCATGCTGATGCACGAGGTGGCGCGCGAGGTGCAGCCCTCGTCCCCCGTCGCGGTCCTGTCCGGACCCACCTTCGCCCATGAGGTCGCCGCCGGGCTGCCGACCGCCGTCACCTTGGCCGCGGAGGACCGCGAGCTCGGACAGGGGATCATCGACCGAATCGCCCGCCCCTGGTTCCGCCCCTATCTCTCCGACGACGTCGCCGGCGCGGAGGTCGGCGGCGCGGTCAAGAACGTGCTCGCCATCGCCTGCGGCGTGGTGGAGGGGCGCGGCCTCGGCCTCAACGCCCGCTCGGCCCTGATCTCGCGAGGCTTTGCCGAAATGACGCGCTTCGGCCTCGCCAAGGGAGCCCGGCCCGAGACCCTGGCCGGTCTGGCGGGGCTTGGCGACCTCGTCCTCACCTGCTCGTCGACGAGCTCGCGCAATTTCAGCTTGGGCAAGGGGATCGGCGAAGGCGGCCGTCCCGCCGATCTCCTATGCGACCGCAAGACGGTGGCCGAAGGCGCCTTCACCGCGCCGGTCCTCAAGCGCGCCGCCGACGCGCTGGGCGTCGACATGCCGATCGCCGGCGCCGTCTGCGCGCTGCTGGCCGGCGAAGCCTCCGTCGACGAGGTGGTCGAGCGCCTGCTGGCGCGCCCGCTCCGGAGCGAAGGGGTCTAGCCTAGAAGTCCCAGCAGATGCCCTTGCTTTCCCAGTCGCCGTAGCGGGTGGGCTCCTTGCCCTTGGGACCGCCCGTTTCCTGAGTTTCCGCCGCCGTCTTCGCGGGCTCCGGCACCGGCGGACTCTTCGACAGGTGGGCCGGCGGCTTCACGTGGAGAGGGCGCTGTCCGGCCATCGGGCTTTTCCGTTGCATTGAGAGGGGCTCGAACCCACATTTCGGGGACGAGAGGCACAAAGGCAAGATGAACGCTTTCCGGACGATGATGCTGCTGGCGGCGCTGACCGCCCTGTTCATGGCGATCGGCTACATGTTCGGCGGCAGCGGCGGGGCGATGATCGCTTTGCTCGTCGCGGCAGTCATGAACTTCTTCACCTACTGGAACGCCGACAAGATCGTGCTTCGGATGCACGACGCGCGTGAGGTCGACGCCGCTTCCGCGCCGCTGCTTCACGGCATTGTCCACGGCCTCGCCGAGCGCGCGGGCCTGCCGATGCCGCGGGTTTACCTGATCGATTCGCCTCACCCCAACGCCTTCGCCACCGGGCGCAACCCGGCCAACGCCGCCGTCGCCGCCACCGTCGGCCTGCTTCGCATCCTGTCACGCGACGAAGTCGAGGCGGTGATGGCGCACGAGCTGGCGCATGTGAAGAACCGCGACACGCTGGTCATGACGATGACGGCGACGATCGCCGGCGCCATCTCAATGCTCGCCAATTTCGGCCTGTTCTTTCGCGGCAACGACCGGGGCGGCAACGTCGCGGCGATGATATTGGCGGTGATCGTGGCGCCGTTCGCGGCGATGATCGTCCAGCTCGCGATCAGCCGCACCCGCGAATATGGCGCCGACCGCGGGGGCGCGGAAATCTGCCGTAATCCGCGCGCGCTCGCCTCCGCACTGGCCAAGCTTCACCTCGGCGCCGCGCAAACCCCGAGCGAGGTCGCCGCGCGCAATCCCGCGGCCGCGTCGCTCTACATCGTCCCGGGCCTGGGCAGCGGCGACAGCCTGTTCTCGACCCATCCCGCCACCGAGAACCGGATTGCGGCGCTCGAGGCGATGGCGGACGAGCTCGGCCTCCATCGCGCGCCGCCGCTCGGGCCGCAGCGCACGGTCCGCACCTCGGCGCTCGACCCGCTCGGGCGGCGGAGCTGAGCCGGCCGGACCCGCCGGGCAC
>DASZEO010000456.1:0-3504 GCA_035940755.1 Allosphingosinicella sp.
GCGATTGCCGCGATCGTCCTGCTGATCGTCTACCTGATCGTGCGCCGGCTCAGCGGCGCGTCCTGGCCGTGGCGGCGCAAAGGCGCAGATGCCGAGGAGAGCTGGCGGCCCGAGGAGGCGCCGGCCCGGGCGCTGCTCAGCGAGGCCGACGCGCTCGCCTCGCGCGGGCTGTTCTCCGAGGCCGCGCACCTGCTCCTGTTCCGCAGCATCGAGGATATCGACTCGCGCCGCCCGGCGCTGGTGCGACCGGCGCTGACGAGCCGCGACATCGCCGCTTTGCCGGCGATTCCCGAGCGGCCGCGCGGCGCCTTTTCCAGGATCGCGATGATGGTCGAGCGAAGCCTGTTCGCGCGCCGGCCGCTGGCCGAGCCCGACTGGCGCGAATGCCGCGCGGCCTATGAGGAATTCGCCTTCGCGGAAGGCTGGTGCGGATGAGCGCTCAACAGGTCTTCAATCCGCGCCTGGTGATCGGCCTGATCATCGCTGGCGTGGCGGCGTTCACGGCCATGCTGCTGCTGTTCGCCTATGGCGGCAATCTCGGCTCCAGCAGGGACGGGCGTGCCCATGCCCTGTCGGTGGCGGCGATCGGCTTCAAAGGCCTCGCAAGGCTGGTCGGCGAGTTCGAGGACACCCGCCTGATCCGCGACAGCTCCGCCCTCGATTCCGAGAACCTCCTGATCGTGACGCTCGAGCAGGCGACCCCCGCCGGCGACCTCAATCGCCTGCTCCAACGGCGCGGCGCTCGAGCGACGCTGATCGTGCTGCCGAAATGGCTGACCGCCGGCGACCCTCGGCACCGCGGCTGGGTTCGTGCCGTCGGACCCATGGCCGGCACCTCTGCCGCCGAGGCGCTCGGCGGGGCACGGATCGCCGTCGCCGACGGAACGCGCGGCGCCCCCGCTTTGGCGGCGGGGGAAGACATATTGGAAGGGTTTCAGGTGCCGGTGCCGCGCTTCGCCCAGACGATCGCCGGCAAGGGCGTGGTGCCTCTGGTGCGCCTGGGGAATCACGGCGCGCTGGTCGCGCGGATCGGCGATCCCCCGCATTACGTCGTCGCCGATCCGGACCTGCTCAACAATCACGGCCTGCGCGACCCGCGTGCCGCCCGCGCCGCGCTCGACCTGATCCAGCGGCTCAACTCGAACGACGCGGAGGGCGTCGATTTCGACCTGACGCTGAACGGAATCGGCGCCGGCAGCGCGCACAGCATGCTCCGGCTGGCGTTCGAGCCGCCGTTCTTGGTGATGACCCTGGCCCTGTTCGCGGCCGCGGTGCTCGCGGGCCTCCACGGCGCCTTCCGCTTCGGCCCCACCCGGCGCGAGGCGCGGGCGATCGCCTTCGGCAAGGCGGCCCTGGTCGAGAACAGCGCCGGCCTGATCCGGCTGGCCGAGCGGGAGGCGCGGCTCGGCGGCGCCTATGCCGACGTGGTCCGGCAGGAGACGGCGCGAACGACCGGCGCGCCGCACTGGCTCCAGGGCGAGGAGCTCGACCGCTACCTCAACCGGCTGAGCCGTCCGGGCCAGCCGAGCTTCAGCGAGCTTGCCGCCCAGCTCTACGCGGCACGCGACCGCCACGCGCTGATGGCGGCGGTGCGTGCCCTTTCCCAATGGAAGAAGGAAATCATCCGGTGAAGGTTACAGAGGTGAAGGCGCTGGCGGAGGAGATCCGCCACGAGGTCCGGCGGGCGATCGTCGGGCAGGACGAAGCGGTCGAGCTGATGCTGGTGGCCTTGTTCTGCTCCGGCCACATCCTGCTGGAGGGGCCGCCGGGGACGGCCAAGACCTTCCTCGCCCAATGCTTCGCCCGGACGCTTGGCCTCGATTTCGGCCGGATCCAGTTCACGCCCGATCTGATGCCGGGGGACATCCTCGGCTCCAACCTGTTCAACTTCCAGACCAGCCAATTCACGCTGACCCGCGGTCCGATCTTCTGCGAGCTGCTGCTCGCCGACGAGATCAACCGGACGCCGCCCAAGACCCAGGCGGCGCTGCTCGAGGCGATGCAGGAACGGTCGGTCACCATCGACGGCGAGACCCACGCGCTGCCGCCGCGCTTCATGGTCATCGCCACGCAGAACCCGATCGAGCAGCAGGGCGTCTACCCGCTTCCCGAAGCCCAGCTCGACCGGTTCCTGTTCAAGCACAAGATGGGCTATCCGAGCGCCGAGGAGGAGAAGCGGATCGTCGCCGGGCACGGCGCGCGCTTCGGCGCTCCGCGCGCCGAGGATTGGGGGATCGAACCGAAGGTCGGTCCCGGTCGCCTCGCCGAGGCGGTCGAGGCGGTCGCGACGGTGCCGATGGTGGACGAAGTGACCGATTATGTCGTCGCGCTGGTGCGGGCGACGCGCGAGGCGCCCGACCTCGAGGGCGGCGCCTCGCCCCGCTCGGCGGCGATGCTTGCCGGCGCCGCTCGGGCGCGGGCTGCCCTCGACGGGCGCGACTATGTGATACCCGACGACGTCAAGGCGCTCGCGCCGCCGGTGCTTCGCCACCGCGTGCTGCTGTCGGCGGCGGCGGAGATCGAGGGGCGGCCGGTCGAAAGCGTGATTGCCCGGCTGATCGACGAGGTCGGGGCGCCGCGTTGATCTACCCCACCCGCCGAACCGTCCTGCTGGCCGCCGCCGTCGCTCCGGCGGCTCTGGTCATCGGCGTGTTCTTCCCGGCGCAATGGACCAGCGGCCTCGCCTTGCTGGCGCTGCTGATCGCTCTTTGCGCCGTCGACGCCGTCAGCGGCGCCGCCGTCCGCCATGCGGCGGTCGCCTGCTCGGCTCCGGGAGCCGTTGGCGTCGGGGAGACGTTCGATGTGCTCGCCCGGGTGACGTTCCAGCGCGCCTCTCCCACGGCCGCGGAGGTCGCCCTCGGCGCCAGCGGGCCGGTCTCGGCTCCCGACGGGTGGAGGGCGCGGGCGCAGCTGCAGCGCGACTCCGGCGAGGCTGCAATCCCGCTCCACGCCGACCGCCGCGGCACCGCACGGTTGGAAAGCGCCTGGGCGCGCTGGACCGGGCCGATGGGCCTGGTCTGGAAGCAGCGCCAGTCGCCGGTCGACGAGGCGGTGCTGATCGCCCCCGACATGCGCCCGGTCCGCGAGAAGGGCGCGCAGCTGATCAATCGCGACGCCATGCACGGCCAGATCGCCCAGCTCCAGGTCGGCGAGGGCGCCGAGTTCGAGGCGCTTGCCGACTACCGCCAGGGCATGGACCGACGCTCGATCGACTGGAAGACTTCGGCGCGGCACACGCGGCTGGTCGCGAAGGAATATCGCACCGAGCGCAACAACAACATCATCATGGCGCTCGATTCGGGCCGGGCGATGTGCGAGCCGATCGGCGGCCTGCCGCGCATCGACCGGGCGGTCTCGGCGGCGCTGCTCACCGCCTTCGTCGCGCTCAAGGACGGCGACCGGGTCGGCTTCTTCGCCTTCGATTCGCGGCCTCGAGCCTCCACGCGGCCGATCTCCGGGCCGCGCGCTTTCACCATGCTCCAGCGCGTCGCGGCGGGGATCGAA
>DASZEO010000457.1:0-2838 GCA_035940755.1 Allosphingosinicella sp.
GGTCGGCACGTTCGAGGCGGCGGTGTACCGTGCCGCGCGGCAGATCCCGTCCGGCTCCACCGTCACTTACGGCGAGCTCGCCCGGCACGTCGGCGAGCCGGGCAGCGCCCGCGCCGTCGGCCAGGCGCTCGGCCGCAATCCTTGGCCGATCGTGGTGCCCTGCCACCGGATCACCGCGGCGGCCGGACGCACGGGCGGCTTTTCGGCCCCGGGCGGCCGAACGACCAAGCTTCGCCTGCTCGAGCTGGAAGGCGCCCTCGCCGCCGAATCGCTGCCGCTGTTCGGCGCCGGCACCTAGGCGGGCGGATCCGCTCGCGGCAGCGTGAAGCGGAACACGGCGCCGCCGCCGCGTGCGGCCGTCGCCTCGATCGTGCCGCCATGCGCCTCGACGATCGTCCGGCTCAGCGACAGGCCGATGCCCAGGCCGGAAGGCTTGGTGCTCCGGAACGGCGTGAACAGGGCGCCCTCGGCGGCCGCGTCGAACCCCGGGCCGCTGTCCTCGACCGTCACGGCGATATGCTCGGGAGGGGCAGGCGCCGTCGCCACTTCGATGTGCCGCAGCTCGCCCTCGCCTATGGCCTCGATCGCGTTGCGGATCAGGTTGACGAGGACCTGCTGGACCTGGACCGCATCGGCCTTCACCCAGCGCGCGTGCCGGTCGAGCCGGAAGTCGATCTCGACATTGACCTGCTGGGCCTGCGGCAGCATCAGGACGCCGGCCTCGGCGATGATGGCATGAAGGTCGTGGGTCTCGATCTCGACCTTGCCCTTGAGCACGAAGCCGCGCAGCCGCTTCAGGATCTCGCTGGCCCGCTCGGCGGCGTTGACGGCGAGCGCGAGCGGACGGCGGGCCTCGCGCGCCGGTGCCTCAGGCGCGGACCGGAGCAGCTTGAGCGCAGCTTCGACATAGGCCCTGATCGAGGTCAGCGGCTGCGCCAGCTCGTGCGCCAGGGTCGCGGCCATCGTTCCCATCGCGCTGAGCCGCGAGGCTTCGACAAGCTCGGCCTGCATTCGCTTCAGAGCCTCCTGCGACTGCTTCTGCTCGGTCACGTCGCGGTAGAAGATGGCGAGGCCGCCGCCGGCCGGATAGGCGCGGATTTCGAGGCAGGAGCGGCGCCCGTCGGTCCAAGTGTAGAGATGCTCGACCGACAGCGGCGCCGTCTCGGCCAATGCGTTCGTCAGCATCGCGTGCAGCTCTGAATCGCGCAGTTGCGGCGCCAATTCCCAAAGGCTGCGCCCGTCGAAGTCGGCGCGCGGCCGCCGCGCCATGTGCAATCCCGTCTCATTGATGTCGCGCACGCGAAATTCGCCGTCGACGAAGACGAAGCCTTCGCTGATCGGCTGCAGCAATTCGCGGGTCGCGTTGACTTCGGCCGGCATGGCTGTCCGGGAGGCTTTCCCGGAATTTACCTTACAGTCTCCCGCCGCCGCCCTTCGTGTCGCCCCAGCGAGAATTAGTTGCGCGGGGTCCTTGCGCTGCCCTTCAGCTGTATTATCTATCTAATACAGGAGTGCCGAGGAGGAAAAGATGGATTTCATCAGGTCGATGCAGCCCAAGGACTGGATGATCGCGGTGGCCGCGTTCGTTGCGGGAGCCTTCATCTTCTAGGCGGCGCGCCGGAAGGGGGCGGCCTACCAGCCGCCGCCGCCCCCGCCGCCGCCGCCGCCGCCGGACGAGCCGCCGCCGCCCGAGCCGCTGCTCGATCCGGGCGCGGTCGAGGCCGAAGCGACGCTGCTCGCCAGCGCGCCCCCCACTGCGGTGGCGAAGCGGCCCGGATTGGACCAGGCGTTGTAGCTGCCCGAATACCAGCCCATGCCGCGATTGCCGTCGGGCGTCGCCGCGGCCGCCGCGAGGACGCCCGCGAAGCGCGCCGCCCAGCGATTCTCGACGCCCAGAGCGATCGCATAGGGGAGGTACCGCTCGAACAGCTCCGGAGTCTTCTCCGGCGGATGGAGCCGCTCGAGCCGGTCCTCTTCGGTCACCGATAGATATTTCTCGAAGCCGGCGATCCGATCCATGACCGCGCGGCCCTCGCGGGTCGGCGCGGCCATCCACCAGAAGGCCGAGATGCCGAGCGGCAGCGCCAGCAAGGGCGCGAGCATCCACAGCACCTGTCCGGCATAATCGGCGAGCATGAAGGCGTAGAGCACGAACAGCGCGCCGCCGAGGCCGAGCAGGACCGCGAGGACCGCAAGGCCGATGCTTCCGCCGGTCACCGCCAGGCGCGAGCGGCTTCCGGCGAAGACGGCGCCGAGCATCAGCAGGAAGCCAAGCGCCGGCACGACCCACTCGCCCGGTTCGGCGTAAAGGTCGGTGGCGGCGATCACCGTCCCCACCAGCAGCATCGCCGCCAGGATCAGCACCAGCCCGGCCCACGCCCAGCCCTTATTGGCCAGGAACAGCCTGCCGAAATAAAGGTCGGCCAGACCTTTCTGCAGGTTCGAGCGCGCGGTGCTGAACGTCAGGTGGTTGGAATTGTCCATCGACAGGTGGGTCCGGCCGTTGAAGATCGACCTCAGCATCCGCTGCTCCGGCACCGGCATGTCGTCCGGCTCGCCGGTCTTGTGGATGTGCGTTCGGCGCTTGGAAAAGAACCCGCCGTCGCTTTCCTCCAGTCTCACCTTGCCCCTCACGCCGCTCTCGACGATCGCCGCGGCGAAGACGCGGTTGTCGAAGCCCATCCGCCGAACGTAGCGAACGCCGGCGGCCGACATCCCCTCCGGCGGCTCGAACAATGGCACCACTGTGCCCGGGAGCGGCCCGCGACCCGCCACTCGCCAGGCGTGGAAGTAAAAGGCGCCGAGGCCCAGCAGCGCCAGGAGCGCGGCGCCCGCCGG
>DASZEO010000458.1:0-1853 GCA_035940755.1 Allosphingosinicella sp.
CGAGCGGTTCCTTTCCCGAAGCTCCGGCTTCGCCTCCTTGCTCGGGGGCGGCCTGCTTCCGGCGCTGATCGACCGCGCCATCCACCGGCCCGGCGACCGCGACAACAGGGAAACAGATGCGAGCCTTCCTCGACAGCGCCGACCAGACGTCGGCGCTCGCCGTGATCGACCCGCAGATCCAGCTCTTCCTCCCCAATTATCGCCTGGTGCCGCACGAGGAGCCGCTGCCGGCCGATCAGGAGCGGCCGCGCACCCGGTATGCGGCGTCGAGCTCCCCCTGCTATGCGGAGCTCATCGTCACCCGGCTCTTCTACTCGCACCAGGCGGTCGGCGGCGGCCAGCTGCAGGCCTCGTTCCTCTACCGCGATTTCGGCCCCGCCGCGGCCGATCCACGCTGGACCTATGCCGGCAGCGGCACCTTTCCGCTCCACGCCTTTCCGCCGTCCAACGAGGGCGAGAGCGAGGCCGCCAACATGGAGCTGCGGACGATGTTCCAGGCCAGCTTCGAGCAATTTGCCCGCGACCTGGTCCACTCCCGGCGGCGGCACCGCCGCCGAGCCTCCTGAGGCACGGTTGATCGAGTTGAATGATCGAGCGATTGCAACGGTGTAGGAATGGTCATCGCCGGTATTCCTCCCGAGCAGGCCGGCGGCTGAGAGACGCAGCGCTCCCGCTTGCAGTGCAGTGAAAGCGGCGTCGATGGACCTGCAATATTACCGCCAGCGCGAAACGGCCGAGCGGCGCTCCGCCGAGCAGGCCCGCTCGCCGGCGGCGCGCGACGCGCATCTGGAGCTGGCCCAATCCTATCGCTCGGTCATCGACGCCTATGAGCGGCTCGAGGCCCTGCGGCCCGCGCCGCCCCGCGCCGCCGGCTGAATCCGCCAGCAGCGGGCGCACGCCGGCTGCACTCCCCAGAGAACGGCCCGCACGTTATGGCGGTGTCATGGCCGCGCCACCCTCCCTCGACGACCTGATCCGCGCCGAACTGGCGATGCCCGTCGATCCGCAGGTGGCGCGGATGGCGGCCGCCATCGCCGCGCGCTACGGCGAGGCATCACGCGCGGTGCTGTTCTACGGCTCGTGCCTGCGCCAGCGCGAGCTTGCCGGGCTGATGCTCGATTTCTACCTCATCGTCTCCGACTATCGATCCGCCTACGGCCGCGGCTGGCTGGCCTTCGCCAACCGGCTGATCCCGCCCAACGTCTTCCCGTACGAGCACGAGGGGCTCGCCGCCAAATATGCGGTGCTGAGCGAGGCGGACTTTCGCCGCGAAATCAGCAAGCAGGCTCGCAGCACCTCGGTTTGGGCCCGCTTCGCGCAACCGTCGCGCCTCGTTTGGGTAGCGGACGAAGCCGCGCGACGGCGCGTGGCCGGCATCGTCGCCGACGCCGCTCCGATCCTCTTCCAGTACACGCTCCCGATGATGGAGCCGCAGGGCCAAACCACGGTGTTCGACATCTGGAAGCGCGGTTTCGAGCTTACCTATGCAGCGGAGTTGCGCGCCGAACGCAATCAGCGGCCGGCGGCGATCGTCGAGGCCGATCCGGAACGTTATGAGCGGGTGGGGATGGCCGCGCTGGCGCGGATTGGGGAGATGACCGGGGTCGGCGCGAACGGCGAAGTGGCGCTTGTCGAGTCGCCGGAGGGGATGCGGCGCTGGTGGCGAGGGATGCGTCGCAAGGGCAAGGCGCTGACGCTCCTCCGGCTGGCCAAGGCGAGCACCACCTTCGCGGGCGGCATCGACTACCTCGCCTGGAAGATCAACCGCCACGCCGGCACCAAGATCGAGATCAAGCCTTGGCAGCGGCGCTGGCCGCTGGTGGCGGCGCTTACTCTGCTGCCTCGTCTGTTGA
>DASZEO010000459.1:0-1720 GCA_035940755.1 Allosphingosinicella sp.
GATCTGGACCTGGAAATGGCCGAGCGCGTAGCGGCCGTCGGCACCGCGGACGGCGGCCCGCGCCGCGGCCAAAGCCGCGTCCTGAGCGGCCCGGTCCATGCCGGCGGCGGCGGTCTGAAGCGCCAGCAGCGCGGCGCGCTCCTCGCGCGACAGCGACAGCATGCGCGCCGTCGCCTGCCCCACCGGCTGCTGGGCCTGGGCCGCGGCCGCTCCAGCGAAGGCTAAAGCGCAAGTCGCTGAAATCGCAGCGAGTGCGGCCTTGGATGGGGTCATGAAGAGGAGCCTCCCTGTTTTCTCGTCCGCCGGACAGGCGGCGCAGGGCGGTGGCTTTACCGCCAATGCAGGCGCCTTTCTAGAGCCGGGCCAATGAACGCTGCTTGAATTGGGGCGGAACGAAAGCGCGGCTAAAACAAGAGCTTACCGACCAGGCCTTCCCGCGCGCGCGTACGCGCCTGCGCGCGCACTGGCGCCCGCGGCTGGTATCGGCTAGGTTCCCGCTTCGCCGCGCATCCCGCGCTTCAACCGACCGAAATTTCAGGAACCAGCCTTGGCCAGCGCCCCGCCGACCATCGAACCCAGCGATATTTCCCCCGTCTCCATCGTCGACGAGATGAAGGCGTCCTACCTCGATTACGCCATGTCGGTGATCGTGGCGCGCGCGCTGCCCGACGTCCGCGACGGCCTCAAGCCGGTCCACCGGCGGATCCTCTACGCCTGCCAGGAAGGCGGCTTCGTGCCCGGCCGGCCCTACCGCAAGTCGGCCAAGATCGTCGGCGACGTGATGGGCAATTACCACCCGCACGGCGACGCGGCGATCTACGACGCGCTGGCGCGGATGACCCAGGACTGGTCGATGCGGGTGCCGCTGATCGACGGGCAGGGCAATTTCGGCTCGATGGACCCGGATCCGCCGGCGTCGATGCGCTACACCGAGGCGCGCCTGGCGCGGGTAGCGATGAGCCTGCTCGACGACCTCGACAAGGATACGGTCGACTTCACCCCCAATTACGACGCCTCGCGCGACGAGCCGCAGGTCCTGCCGGCGCGCTTTCCCAACCTGCTCGTCAACGGCGCCGGCGGCATCGCCGTCGGGATGGCGACCAACATCCCGCCGCACAATCTCGGCGAGGTGATCGCCGCCTGCAAAGCCTATATGGACGATCCGGCGATCAGCATCGAAGCCCTGATGGAGCATGTGCCCGGGCCGGATTTCCCGACCGCTCCGCTGATCCTCGGCCAGGCGGGCATCCGCGCCGCCTACCATACCGGGCGCGGGTCGATCATGATGCGCGCCCGCCACGAGATCGAGGAAGGCCGCGGGGACCGCCGCTCGATCGTGCTGACCGCCATCCCCTATCAGGTCGGCAAGAACCTGCTGGTCGAGCGGATCGCCGAAGCGGCCAAGGACAAGCGGATCGAAGGCGTAGCCGACATTCGCGACGAATCGAACCGCGAGGGCGTGCGGGTGGTCATCGACCTGAGGCGCGATGCGACGCCTGAAGTGGTGCTCAACCAGCTGTGGCGCCACACGCCGGCCCAGTCGAGCTTCCCGGCCAATATCCTGGCAATCCGCGGCGGCCGGCCCGAGACTCTGAACCTTCGCGACATCATCGAGGCTTTCGTCCGCTTCCGCGAGGAGGTGATCACCCGCCGCTCCAAGTTCGAGCTCGCCAAGGCGCGCGACCGGGCCCACCTTTTGCTCGGGCTGGTGATCGCGGTG
>DASZEO010000460.1:0-3032 GCA_035940755.1 Allosphingosinicella sp.
AGCACCGCCAGCGCCAGCATCGCCACGAGAAAGCGCACGCCCGCGCACGCTTCGGCAACCTCGAAATAGCCGCTCGACGTGGTGATGAAGACGCCCTCGAGATGCGCGGGGATGCCGGTCACTGCCAGCAGGAAGGTGGCGATGTTGGCGGTGATCGTCTGCATCGGCGGGACCAGCTCCTCGCCGAAGGGAATGAGGAACAGGCCGTAGAAGATCGGGAAAGCGAGGCCGCGTGCCACCGACTTGCCGAGGCAGGCGATGACGGCGCCCTGGAGCATCAGGACGAGGCCGGCGTGGCGCGCGAGCGCGACGCTCCCCGCTTCGCCGAGCAGCCAGCCGGCGGCGCCGACGCCGACCAGCGTCAGGCCGCCGGTCCACGTAGCGGGGCGGAGCCGGCGAAGATCGGGCAGCCGCTGCCAAACCAGCCACGCGATCAGCGGCAGGATCAGCAGGCAATGGTTGAAGGTCGCATCGTTCCACCAGATCGAGACGATGTGGGCTGCGTCGGCGTGAAACATCGCCAACATCGCGCACCACACGAACGCGAGCGACGCAAGGTGGAGCTGCCAGGCGGTCCAGCGCCGCGCGGCCGGAAAGGCGAAGACGGCCGTCATGCCGCCGCTCTTGCGCTGCCGGGAAAGACCATCTCGGCGAGGGGTGCGAGGCGGGCTTCCCAGCTGTAGCTGCGCTCCATGCAGGCACGGGCGGCGGCGCCCATCGCGGCGGCTTCGTTGGGTTGGGCGATCAGTCCTCGGACTGCCTCAGCCATCGCTTCGGCGCCTCGGGTCACGACGAGGTCGCGGGCCGCCTCAGCCTCGATGCCTTCGAACGCCTCCGGCGTGGCGACGACCGGCTTGGCCATCGCCATGGCTTCGAGGACCTTGTTCTGGATGCCGCGGGCGATGCGCAGCGGCGCCACGACAAGGTCGGCGGCGGCAAGCCAGGAGCGCATGTCGGCGACGGCGCCGGTCACGATCGCTGACGCGCTGGCAAGGCGGCGCACTTCTTCGGTCGGATTGCGGCCGGCAATGGCGAACCGGGGGCCCGGCACATTCGGCAGCACTTCGCGCGCGAACCAGCGCACCGCGTCGATATTGGGCGCATAATCCATCTGGCCGGTGAAGAGGATGAGCGGCCCCTCCCCCCGCTCCTGCGGCGTCAGGCGCGGGAAATCGGCCGCCGGATCGAAGAAGGCGAGATCGATCCCGTTCGACAGCGCGCGGATGTTGGGAAGGCCGGTGCTTCGCCGGAAGAGATCGGCCTCCGCCTCGCTGACGAAGGTGACGAGGTCGGCGCGCTCGGCGGTCGCCCGCTCGAACGCGAAAAGGGTGCGGGCCTCGCGGCGGTGGACCCAGCGCATCGGCCCGGCGCCGGTCGCCGCATATTGGGCGAACTTGGCCGAATCGACGTCACCGAAATCCATGACAAAGCGCGCGGAGGGTACCCGGGGAACGAACTGACCCATCTGCCCGGAAAAAGCGAAGACCGTGCCGACGCTGCCGCTCGCCACAAGACGCTCGACGAAGGCGCGAAGCGCCGCGCTGTCGAACAGCGTCAGCGACACCGGCTTGCCAGCGGCGATGGCGCGCGCGCCGGCCGCGGCCCTGCCCGAGCGACGCACCTCGACATGCGCCTCGCCGAGACGGCCGCCAAGCGCCTGGCGCAGGGCAGCCAGGTGGGCGGCGTCGGCTTCGTCGTCGGCGAAGCAGGCAAGATGGACCTTCGCCAGCCGGGCCAGATGCTTCAGCAGGTGCCAGGAGCGGATCTTGTCGCCGCGGTCGGGCGGGAATGGGATTCGGTGCGCGAGAAAGAGGATGTCGCTCATCCCAGCCCCCGGGCGATCACCGGGCCGAGCCGGTTGGCGAGCCACAAAGGCAGCTTCTGCCACGCCGCCACCTGGAGCCGGTATTTCGGATTGAGCGGGTTGATGTCCCGGGGCGGGCGCCCGTCGGCGGCGCGGATCGCGTAGCGAAGCGGCTGCGGCTCGAAGCCCCAGAGCGTCTTGAAGGCGTAGGGACCGGTGCCGACCTTGGAGCGGCCGAAGTCGAAACGCGTGCAGCCGCGGCGCGACGCATGGCGCATGATCTCGAAATACATGAGCTCGTTGGCGAAGCAGTCGCGGGCCTCGCGCACGCCGCCGCCCCAGTAGGCGGTCACCGTGTCCTTGAAGTAGAAGTTGATCGTGCTGGCATAAGGCCGGCCATCCTTGAGGATGGTGAGGATGTCGGCGTCCTCGCCGAACAGGTCGAGCATCGCCGCGAACAAAGCGGGCGGGTAGACGGGCGAACCGAGGTTGCGGACTGACTGGCTGTAGGCGGTGAAGAAGTCGGCAAGGTCAGCGCGGCTGCGCCCGCAGCGCGCTTCGAGATCGAAGGCCTGGGCGCGGCGGATCGAGCGGTGCCGGCGCTTGATCGACTTGAGGATGGCCTCGTCGCCCTGCGGCAGCGGCTTGGCGAAAGCGGCGTAGACCCCCTCCTGCACGGGCCATCCTTCGGGCAGGTGGCCACCGCGAAGCTCGACGGTGCGGCAGCCGAGCCTGGCCGCCAGCGCCCAGGCGGCCTCGGCGAGCCGCTCGGCGGCTGAGTCGCTCGTGGCGAGGATGCCGCCGCCGGTCCCGAAGCCGACCGACACCAGGGCGGAACCGAAAATCGGCGAACGCACCTCCGTCAGCGGCAGGCAGCCGAGCAGCGCGCCCCGGCCGTCCTCGGCGAAGAGGTAATGGCCGCGCTGGCGGCAGCCCCGCTCCACCGCGACGCTCCATGCGGGGCGGTGGAAGACCTCCGAGTCCGGGTGGGCAAGGACGAAATCGTCGAGGCGGGCGCGTTCGCGCGCGTCGTGCAGGGGGGCGGTGCGCACGGCGGCGGATGCGACGGGAGAAAGGGCGTTCATGTCAGCCTCGCCCGCTCGGCAGCGACCACGTCGCCGGTCAGCCCCCATTGATGGTGAGCGAACAATTTCAGGAGCTTGGACTGCATAACTTCCAGATTGGTGTAATGGCGCAGCCGAGACTTCAGGGGCGCGGAAATGCGCGG
>DASZEO010000461.1:0-1820 GCA_035940755.1 Allosphingosinicella sp.
GAAGACGGCCGCCGAGCGCCGCCAGTTCGCAGTCAGCGCCGAGGCGGTCGCGCTCGGCGCCGTCACCAACTTCTTCGACACGCTCGGCCTCGGCTCCTTCGCTCCCACCACCGCCTGGTTCAAGCTGAGGCAGATGATCCCCGATGCGAAGATTCCGTGCACCCTGCTTCCCGCCCATTTGCTGCCCGTGGTCGTGCAGGCCGCGATCTTCCTGGTGCTTCTGGGCGTGAGGGTCGATCCGATCCTGCTGTTCGGCTGCATCCTCTCCTGCGTCGTCGGCGGCCTTGCCGGGGCGGCGCTCGTCGGCCGCTCGAAGGTGTGGCTGGTGCAGGTGGTGGTCGGCTGCGCCTTGCTTCTCGCCGCCTTTCTCTACGCCTTGACGGCGCTCGGGATGATGCCGGCGGGCGGGATTGCGGCGTCCCTTCCGCCCGGCCTCATGGCGGCGGCGTTCGCCGGCAACTTCCTGTTCGGTCTCCTCGTCAACTATGGCGTCGGCAATTACGCGCCGACCCTGATCATGTTCAGCCTGATGGGGTTCGATCCGCGTCTCGCCTTCCCGATCATGGCCGCGGGCGGCGCGCTGATGGGCGTGGCCGCGGGCCTCCGCCACGTCCGCAAGGGCACCGCCGACATCCGCATGATCATCAGCATCAGCCTGGGCGGGATTCCGGCCGTCCTGGTCGCGGCCTTTCTCGTCAAGAGCATGTCGGTCGAGCTGCTTCGCTGGCTGGTGATCGTCGTCGTGGTCTATGCGGCCGTCATCATGCTTCGGACGGCGCTGATCGGACGGCGCGGCGGCGAGACGGCCTGCGTCGACGATTTCGGAGCCGCTCCGGCCCACCCGTAGCAGCGGCCGCGGCGCAAAGGAGCGGCGGGCTTCGGCGTGCGTTGATTGAGAAACGGCGCCGCTGCGGCTACATCGGCGCCAGGAGATGGCGATGTACACCACCGAGCTGCAGAAGACGAAGAAGGTCGAAAATCTGGAGGATCCCGACAAGCTCGCCGCCTTCGAGGCGCGCGTCGCCGCGGACGAGTTCATCGAGCCCAAGGACTGGATGCCCGAGGCCTATCGGCGCACCCTCACCCGCCAGATCTCGCAGCACGCGCACTCGGAGATCGTCGGCATGCTTCCCGAGGGCAATTGGATCACGCGCGCGCCGTCGCTCCGGCGCAAGGCGATCCTCCTCGCCAAGGTCCAGGACGAGGCCGGGCACGGCCTCTACCTCTACAGCGCCGCCGAGACGCTCGGCACGTCGCGCGAGGAAATGATCGAGGCGCTCCACTCGGGCAAGGCCAAGTACAGCACCATCTTCAACTATCCAACGCTGACCTGGGCCGACATCGGAGCGATCGGCTGGCTCGTCGACGGCGCTGCGATCATGAACCAGGTGCCGCTGCAGCGCACCTCCTACGGCCCTTATGCCCGGGCGATGGTCCGCGTTTGCAAGGAAGAGAGCTTCCACCAGCGCCAGGGCTACGAGATCATGATGGTGCTTTCCGCCGGCACGGCCGAGCAGAAGCGCATGGCGCAGGACGCGCTCAACCGCTGGTGGTGGCCGTCGCTGATGATGTTCGGCCCGCCGGACGCCGACAGCCCCAACACCGCCCAGTCGATGCGCTGGCGGATCAAGCGCGAGACCAACGACGAGTTGCGGCAGCGCTTCGTCGACATCACCGTTCCGCAGGCCGACGCGCTCGGCCTCACGGTGCCGGACCCGGCGCTGCAATGGAACGAGGATCGAGGCCATTACGATTTCGGCGAGGTCGACTGGGAGGAATTCTACGCGGTCGTCCGAGGCGAGGGCCCGGTCGCCAAGGAG
>DASZEO010000462.1:0-3792 GCA_035940755.1 Allosphingosinicella sp.
CAAATGGAGGCCGCGAACGACGTTGCGCACGAGCAAAGCGGCGGACGAGGCGGCGCCGAGGCCGAGCAGGAGCGAGGCGAGCGGCGGCCAGGGATAGACTCGAAGCGCGACCGCAAGCAGCACCCAGATCAGGAGGTAGCGGACCATCGAGCACATGCGCGGCGCGATGCCCTCGGCGCGGGCGCCGATCCGCCGCTCCCACGCCCCGGCAACGCGCGGTCCGCCCCAACGCCCGGCAGCCCAGCCCAGCGCCACCGCGAGCAGCACCAGGGCTGCGGCAAGAGCGGCGGCGCCAAGATCGGGCGGTGGGACGGCCAAGCCGAGATTGACGAGCATTTGCCTCATTCGGCCTTTCCCAGCCGCTCGAAGGCGGCTTTCAGGTCGTCGATCAGGTCGTCGGGATTTTCCAGGCCGATATGGAGGCGCACGATCGGTCCTTCCCATTCGCCGCGGGTGGCGGTGCGCACCGGATCGGCGGGCACGACGAGGCTTTCGAAGCCGCCCCAACTGTAGCCGATGCCGAACAGTTCCAGAGCGTCGATGAACGGCGCCGGATCGGCCGCGCCCCTCAGGACGAAGGAGAAAAGGCCGCTCGCCCCCTTATAGTCGCGCCGCCAGATGTCGTGGCCCGGGCACTCGGCGAGCGCCGGGTGAAGCACTCGCGCTACCTGCGGCTGCGCCTTGAGCCAATGCGCCACCTTGAGGGCGTTCTCCTCGTGCCGCCGAAGCCGCACGTCGAGCGTTCGCAGGCCCCTCAGCGCCAGCCAGGCCTCGTCCGGCCCGGCCGTCTGCCCGAGCACCCGCCGAGTCCGCTCGAGCCGCTGCGCATATCGCTCCGTCACTGTCACCGAGCCCAGCATCAGGTCTGCATGACCGCCGATATATTTAGTGCAGGCGATTACCGAGATATCGATTCCGGCGGCGATGGCGGGGAAGAAAAGCGGAGTCGCCCAGGTATTATCGAGCAGCGTGGCCACGCCCCTTGCTTTGGCGGCCGCGCAGATCGCCGGCACGTCCTGGACCTCGAACGTGTGGGTGCCTGGACTTTCCAGGAACACGGCGCGGGTGCGGTCGCCGATCAGATCCGCGATGCCGGCGCCGATCAGCGGATCGTAATAGCGCGTGACGATGCCGAGCCGCTTGAGAACGCTGTCGCACAAGGCGCGGGTGGGGCCGTAGGCGCTGTCGACCATCAGCAGCTCGTCGCCGGCCTCGAGCACGCTCAGCAGTGCCCCGGCGACCGCCGCCGAGCCCGAAGGATAGAGCCGTGTCATCGCCGCCCCCGGCTCAAGCTCGGTCAGCGCCTCGCACAGTGCCCACGTCGTGGGCGTGCCGTTTCGGCCGTAATGGAGCACGCCGTCGCGCGGCGGATTGGCGGCGTTCAGCGCCTCGACGCTGTCGAACAGGATGGTGGACGCCCGCCAGATCGGCGGATTGACGATGCCGCCGGTCCACTCGCGGCGGCGGCCCGCCTCGACGAGCCTAGTCTCCGGCTTCCTCGCCTTCATGCCTCGCCCGTCGCCTTGGGCGAGTCCGGATCGGCGCCCCATTCCGACCAGCTGCCGTCGTAGAGCCGGACGTCCTCCTTGCCGAGCAGATGGGCGCCGAACAGCAGCACGGCGGCCGTCACGCCGGAGCCGCAGGTGGTCACCATCGGTTTGGTCAGATCGACGCCGGCCGCATCGAATTCCGCCCGCAGCGCCTCGTCCTTCTTCCATGTGTTGTCCGCATTGAAGAGCGCGCCCTGCGGAAGGTTGCGCGAACCCGGGATGTGCCCGAAGGCGAGGCCTGGCCGCGGCTCAGCCTCGGTGCCCGCGAAGCGCGCTGCCGGGCGGGCGTCGACGATCTCGTGAGTGCCGGCGCCGACGAGGCTTCGGACGAACGCCTTGTCGGCGACGGCTCCCGCGTCGAACAGGGGCGTGAAGTGGCCGTGCCGGAGCTGCGGCCGCGCCTGTTCGAGGGGCCGGCCCTCGGCTATCCACTTCTGCAAGCCGCCGTCGAGCAGCGCGACATTATGGGCCCCGAACGCCTTCAGCATCCACCACGCGCGCGCCGAGCTGTGCAGCGGCGAATTGTCGTAGACGACGAACCGCGCGCCGTCGCGCAGTCCGAGCGACTGCATCCGGCTGGCGAATTTTGGCTCCGGCGGCAGCATGTGCGGGAACGGGCTTTCGGAATCGCTCACGTCGTCGATGTCGAGGAACACGGCGCCGGGAACGTGCGCAGCCTCATATTCCGCGCGCGCGTCGCGGCCGCTGCCTGGCAGGAACAGGGTGGCGTCGATGATCCTGAGGTCCGGCGCGCCCAGCTCCCGCTCTAGCCACTCGGTCGATACCAGGGATTCCATCACCGCTCCTCGTCGCCGCTACATGATGCCCGGAAAGGCGCCGCCGTCGATCAGCAGGCTCTGGCCGGTGATGTAGCCGGCCTGCGCCGAGCACAGGAAAGCGCAGGCGGCGCCGAACTCGGCCGGGTCGCCGAACCGGCCGGCGGGGATGCGCTGCTGGCGATCGGCGCGGACCTCCGCTTCGGCGAGGCTGCTTCGCTTCGCCTGAGTTGCGATCAGCGACGCGATCCGGTCGGTGTCGAACTGGCCCGGCAGCAGATTGTTGATGGTGACATTGGCATGGGCAACTGAGCGCGCCACTCCGGCCACGAAGCCGGTCAGGCCCGCCCGGGCGCCGCTCGAAAGCTCGAGCCCCGCCATCGGCATCTTCACCGAGCCGGACGTCACGTTGACGATGCGACCGAAGCGACGCTCGACCATCCCGTCCAGAACCGCCTGCATCAGGGCGATCGGGGCGATCATGTTGGCCTCGAGGCCGGCAATGATGTCGCCGGCTTGCAGCTGCTGCCAGTCGCGCGGCGGGGGACCGCCATTATTGTTGACGAGGATGTCGACCTGCGGGACTGCGCCGAGCAGCTTCGAGCGGCCCTCCTCGGTGGAAACGTCGCTGGCGACCGCGACGACGTCGGCGCCGGTCTCCTGTGCGATCTCGTCCCGGACCCGCTCGAGCCGATCTTCGTCCCGACCGTTGATCACTACCCGCACGCGGGCGCGCGCCAGCTCGGTGGCGCAGGCCCGGCCGAGGCCGCGGCTCGAGGCGCAGACGATCGCGTTGCGGCCGGAAATGCCCAGGTCCATTCTAGCGCCCCGTCTCGGCGATGACGCCGAGCCGCGCCAGCGTCGCCAGATATTCCGCCACCTCCTCGACCGGCGCGGCGCCGACGGTAGCGGCGAGCTCGTCGCGGATCTCGCCGACGCTGCGCCGGCCGTCGACCAGGTTCAGCGCCTCGTAGCCGAAGCTCGGCCCCTCGCCCTCGATCTCCCTTGCCAGCAGCCGCGGGCGCGGCAGGCGGGCCCGGGCGAGATGATCGTCGAACCAGCTGTAGCCGAAGCCGTTCATCGGGCCTTCGTGGCGGATGCGGCGGTACACTGGCCCGGAAGCGGCGATCGGCCTTGCCGGGGCCAAAGCGCCGATCAGCCGGCCTTCGTCGGAAACGATCATGCCGAAGGGTAGGTAGGACTGGAGCAGTCCGTTGCGGTAGGAACGGTAGTGACGCCACAAAGCCTGGATGTCCTCCTCCGGCGCACCGGCATCATGCAAGGCACGAACCCGGCGCTCGACCTCCGAGGCGCGCTCCAGCTCCCCGACCCGCACCGCCGAACGAACGCCGGACCCGTCGCCCACACTGGCGAGATACCAGCCCGACGCCGCGGCGATGAAGATGGCGCGGCGCATCTTGGTCGGATCGAGATTGCCCGGCACGTCGCGCTGGGTGTGGATGTAG